>NZ_CM001240.1:5416278-5716278 GCF_000230835.1 Clostridium sp. DL-VIII | reverse complement strand
AAGGTAATAAAGATGATTTTTCCATAAGGCTCCAATTAAAAGTATGTGAGCTTGCTTTAGAATTTTTAAAGGATGATTATGTAAAATCAGCTATAGATGGGAGCTTATTTGATAAAGCATATTTAATTGATAATGCAGTTGATTCAATTATTATGTTAGCAGGATTAGCAGGGAGTATAAATGGCAGTGTTCCTTATGGGGGATTAGCACATCCATTTTACAATAATTCAACTAAAATACATGAAACCCATAAGTTGCTTCACGGTGAAAAAGTTATTTTTGGGCTACTAGTACAATTTGTTTTAGAAGGTAGAGATGAACGAGAAATACTTGGATTTGTTGAATGGATGAAGAAATTAAATTTACCTATAACCCTAGATGATTTAGGAATTAAATCAAATATAAGGGAGAAAGTAACTGTAATTGCTAAAGGTATGTTAGAAAGTATAGGAAATTATTCTGGTTTAAGTTATGTGTTAAATGAAAAGCACATAATAGATGCAATATTTAAAGTAGATAGTCTAGGGAAAAATAATTTAAACAGGGAGAATGGAATAAATGCTTAGTTTAAGTGATAAAGTGGAAAAGTTTTCGGAATCAATGATAAGACAAATGACAATCCTTGCAAATAAATATGGGGCCATAAATCTAGCACAGGGGTTTCCGGAATTCGATCCATCTAGTAAATTAATTTTAGCCTTGGAGAAAGCTGCCAAAGAAGGGCCGCATCAATATGCACCATCGTGGGGAGCTGAAAATTTTCGGCAGGCTATAGCTGATAAACAATCCTTAAGTTTTGGAAGAAGAATAGATTCTAATACAGAGGTACTTGTTACATGTGGATCTACAGAAGCTATGATAAGCGTAATGCTAACAGTGTTTAATCCAGGAGATAAAGTTATTATTTTTTCACCTTATTATACAAGTTATGTAGCTGATGCAATACTTGCGCAGGCAGAACCAATATTTGTTTCGCTCAAAGCACCTAATTTTAATTTTGAAGAAAGTGAATTAGAGGAAGCATTTAAACAAAGTCCCAAAGCAATAATTCTTTGTAACCCTTCAAATCCATCAGGTAAAGTGTTTACTCAGAAAGAACTAATAATTATAGGTAACCTGGCAGAGAAATATAATGCCTTTGTCATAACTGATGAAGTATATGAACACATAGTTTACAAACCATTTAAGCAGGTATATTTTGCTTCTTTGCCAGGAATGTTTGAAAGCACTATTTCATGCAGCTCACTTTCAAAAACTTATTCTATAACAGGGTGGAGATTAGGATATGTAATTGCACCAAAGAAAATAATAGAGAATGTAAGAAAAATACATGATTTTTTAACTGTAGCAGCTCCTTCACCGCTTCAGGAAGCAGCAATAACGGGATTGAATTTTAATGATGGATACTATGATGAATTGCAGGAAGTATATACGAAAAAGCGAGATTATTTTTTGAAGGGACTAGATGAAATTGGATTAAAGCATACAAACCCAGAAGGAACATATTTTGTTTTAGTTGATATATCTGAATTTGAATATGAAAGTGATATTGAGTTTTGTAAATTCTTAGTGAAGGAATATGGAATTGCAGCGGTACCAGGATCGAGTTTTTTTCATGAAGGCGGCAATAATTGGGTGAGGATGCATTTTGCTAAGAATAACGAAACCTTAAGTGAAGCTTTAAGGAGACTTAGAAATCTAAAAAAATCTATAGAAAGGAGAGTTAAATATGATTGAGCTTAAGAATATTAAAAAGACATATGAAGCTGATAACCTGTCAGTAGAAGCTTTAAAGGGTATTTCACTGAATATAGGGAAAGCTGATATCTTTGGAATCATTGGGTATAGCGGTTCGGGAAAGAGTACCTTAATTAGATGCATAAACTTATTAGAGAAGCCTGATAGTGGACAAGTAATTTTTAATGGGAAAGACTTAAATAAGTTATCGGAACGTGATTTAAGAAGAGAAAGACAAAAAATAGGAATGATATTTCAACATTTTAATTTGTTATCGTATGATACGGTGTATGCTAATGTAG
Organism: Clostridium sp. DL-VIII; assembly: GCF_000230835.1. Taxonomy (NCBI): domain Bacteria; kingdom Bacillati; phylum Bacillota; class Clostridia; order Eubacteriales; family Clostridiaceae; genus Clostridium; species Clostridium sp. DL-VIII. The sequence goes on along the minus strand of NZ_CM001240.1, from coordinate 5,714,239 downwards.
CACTTCCACTAGTTTATAAAGGACTTAATAAGAAGGAGATAGAAGAAAAAGTAGATAATTTACTGGAAATCGTGGGACTTTCAGATAAGAAAAATGCATATCCATCTCAATTAAGTGGAGGTCAAAAACAGAGAGTTTCAATTGCAAGAGCATTAGCTAATGACCCAGAAGTACTATTAAGCGATGAGGCAACATCAGCTTTAGATCCGCAGACTACTGATTCAATATTAAATTTATTGAAAGATCTAAATAAAAAATTTGGGTTAACTATTGTAATTATTACTCATGAAATGCAGGTGATAAAGGAAATTTGTAACAAAGTAGCAGTACTTAGTGATGGTAGAATTGTAGAACAAGGAACAGCTTTAGAAGTATTCTCAAAACCAAAACATGAGATTACAAAAGAATTTGTAGCTAGTATATTCCAAAGTGACAAGATATATGAACTTTTAAATAATGAATCAATTTCAAAAATAGTAAAAAATAAAGGGATAGTAGTACGTTTATTATTTACAGGATCAAGTGCAAATGACGCGTATATATCTACAATATCACGAGAATTTCAAATAAATTTAAGTGTTATTTTTGGAAATATTGAGATTATACAAGATGAACCAGTAGGATGTTTGTTTATAGCTTTTTCAGGTGAAGCATATAAAATAAAAAAAGCAATTAACTATTTAGAAGAAGAGAAAGTTCAAATAGATTTTATTAGAGGCGAAGAAAATCTTTTAGAAGTGGAGGTAGTATAAATGGAAGTACTAAAAGATCTATTTCCTAATGTGATTAAATATCATACAAAACTTTTTGATTCAACAATAGACACATTAATTATGGTTATAATATCTGCAGTTATAGCAATAATATTAGGATTGATATTAGGTATTATGCTTGTAATTACATCTAAAAATAAAATCTATGAAAATATGAAATTGAACAATATTCTTGGGAAAATCATTAATGCATTTAGATCGATTCCATTTGTAATAATAATTACACTTATCCTGCCTTTTACTAAATTTATAGTTGGAACATCCATAGGGATCAAAGGGGCTATTGTGCCAATGATAATTGGGAGTGCACCATTTATTGCAAGACAGATAGAACAAGCTTTATTTGAAGTTGATAATGGCGTTATTGAAGCAGCAAGAGCTATGGGCATGTCGAAAATATATATAATTTACAGAGTATTAATTAGAGAAGGAATGCCTGGAATTATAAGGGCTCTAGTAATATCTATAATTAGTTTGATAAATCTTTCAGCAATGGCTGGAACTGTTGGAGGAGGAGGTCTTGGAGATTTTGCTATTAGATATGGATATTCTCAATATATGACGGATATAACCATTGTAACAGTTTTGATTTTATTGCTTATCGTAACTGTAGTACAAGGAACTGGAAATCTAATACTTAAAAAGATAACACATTAATGGGGGAAGAATAATGAGTAAAATAAAAAAAATTTATATGAAATTACTGATTATAACTATGACATTTTGTATTGGAGTTACAGGATTAGCTGGATGTAGTAATAATGCAACTAACAGTGGAGTGACCGTCCCAGATAAAAAGATTGTAAAAATAGGAATAACAACACCTGATGATATAATATGGGATGCTGTAAAGAAAAAAGCGGCTGAAGATAATATAGAAATACAAACAATATGTTTTTCTAATGTAAATATAAATGAGGTATTAGCTAGTAGAGATGTTGATCTTAATGCCTTTCAACATTATGCATATTTTGAAAAAAACAAAGCAGATTTAGGATTAGATCTTGTAGCATTAGGGGACATGTATATTCTACGCTTAGATATATACTCTAAAAAGTATAAATCATTAAATGATTTACCAAATGGCGCAAAAATAGCTGTACCTAATGATGCAGTAAATATAGGAAGGTCATTAAAAGTATTTGAAGAAGCTGGTTTAATCACTCTTAAAGATGGGGCAGGAAACACTCCAGAAACAGCAGACATAGCTTCAAATCCTAAAAATATTCAACTCGTTGAGATAGAACATTCTCAAATTGTAAGATCTCTAGATGATGTTGATGCAGGTATTGTTTTTGTAAAAGATGCAGTAGATGGAGGATTAGATCCATCAAAAGATCCCATATATGTAAACAACATTGATCCAACTGATAAGAATTTAAAACAATATATAAACCTGATTGCAGCAAGGGCAGAAGATAGAGATAATGAAACGTATAAAAAGGTTGTTAAAGCATTTAATAGTGAAGAAGTAGCTCAGGCTATATTTGAACAATTTAAACATGGTGCAATTCCAGCGTGGGACGAAAAATATGCAAACCAATAAAAATATTATTGGTTGAGCAAGAAACAGAAATTAATAACTAGTAGTATAAGATGTACTTGGGGGAAATGATATGAATAAAAGAATTTTTATGAAAAGCATGAGTTTTATTTTATTTATTTTAACGATAATTGGATCATTTATTGGCTGTAGTAATAAAACTCAAGAAGTAGAAAAAAATAAACCAAAGGAAGAAATTAAAATTAAAGTTGGAACCACATCAGATGAACCAAGAGTATGGGAAGCTGTTGAAAAAAAATTAGAAAGTGATGGTATAAAAATTGAGATAGTTAATTTTGCTAATGGTGCAAATCCAAATCAAGCTCTTGCAGATGGTGAAATAGATTTAAATGCTTTTCAACATTATGCATATTTCAACAAAAATATAAAAGATTTAAATTTAGATCTCACTGCTATTGGTGATACCATAATAGTTCCACTAAATTTATTTTCAAAGAATATAAAGTCAATATCTGAATTGAAAAGCGGAGCTAAAATTGGTGTACCCAATGATGTTACAAATGAAGGAAGAGCACTTTTGGTACTTCAAAAAGCAGGGATAATAAAAGTAAAAGCAGGCTCAGGACAAACACCAGGATTAGCGGATGTTGAATCAAATCCACTAAATATAGAATTTGTTGAATTACCAGGAGCACAGCTGCCAAGGTCGTTAAATGATGTTGATGCAGCTATAATAAATTGCGGATATGCTGTTGATGCTGGATTAGATTTAAAAAATGATGTGATTTTTTCAGATAAAGTTGATATTAATAGTGATGACTATAAACCGTATATAAATATTATTGCTGCTAGAACAAAGGATAAAGATAATGAGACGTATAAAAAAATAGTAAAAGCCTATAATAGCGATGAAGTAAAGGAGGCTATAAAAGAAGTATATAAGGGAGCAGCATTGCCAGCATGGAAGTAAATTAATGGAGAGATGATTGAATGAGTATAGATGATATCATATATAAAATAAATGAAGATAAAGATAAGCTTATAGAGCTTAGAAGATGGTTTCATGCACATCCAGAATCAAGCTTCAAGGAGTTTGAAACAAGTAAAAGAATTAAGTATGAGCTTGATAAGCTACAAATTCCTTATAAAAGTGTTGGTGAAACAGGTATTGTAGGGATTATTAGAAGTGAAACCTATTCTGATAAGAATATACCAGTTATTGGACTTAGAGCAGATATTGATGCTCTTGAAATTGAAGAAAAAAATGAAGTTGAATATAAATCTTTAAATAAAGGCCTAATGCATGCCTGTGGACATGATGCTCACATAGCTTCATTATTAGAAGCAGCCAAAATACTTAATGATCAAAAAGATAAATTACCTGTAGTAGTTAAACTGATATTTCAACCAGCAGAGGAAGTTGGAAAGGGCGCTTCATTGATCAGAAAATCTGGTTTTATAGATGATGTAGAGGCATTCTTTGGGATACATGTAAGTACTGAGATTGAAACAGGAAAAATAGCGATAGGAAAAGGCTTGATAATGGCTGGTTCTAATAGTTTGAAGATAGTTGTTAAAGGGGTAAGTGGACATGGAGGAAAACCAGATGAGGCAGTAGATGCAATTGTTGCAGGAAGTGCAATTGTAGGAGCTCTTCAACAGGTTGTATCAAGAGAAAGCAAGCCTACAGAGCCGACTGTTATAACAATCGGAAAGTTTAATGCTGGAACTAGGGAAAATATAATAGCAAATGAAGCTATACTAAGTGGAACCATTCGTATTGCGAATGAGGAAAATCGCAGAAAAGTGGTAGAATCAGTAAAGCGAATAGTTAGTTATACAGCAGAAGCATATAGAGCTAAAGCAGATATTAAATCAAACATAGCAACTGTCCCAGTAATAAATGATGAAAATTTATATAGCATAGGTTTTGAGGCAGCAAAATCAATAGTTGCAAAGGAAAATATAATTGAACCACAAATCACTATGGTGACTGAAGATTTTGGAATTTATAATTTAATAGCAGCAGGATTTTATGCATGGGTTGGTACTAAAAAGGAACCCTATTACCCTAATCATCATGAGAAATTTGATATTGATGAAGACTCTCTTAGTATAGCAGCTGCATTATATGTTGAATTTGTATTTAAATATAGTGAAAGATAGGATAAGTAAAAATATTTAGAAACAAAATTTATAAATATTGATAAAATTTAATTATGATAAATCCAACGAATACAGTTGACTAGAAAACTAGAGACTGAGCTTCTAAAGAATAATTATATCTAAAGGAAGCTCAGTTTTGTTATTATAAAGCAAAAATTTTTGGGAGGGAAATAGACATGGAGCATAAAAAAATTAATCTTTATATTCCAGAAGTTGAGCCAAGGGAGCAAAGGCTTGGAACAATAATTGCATGGGATGGAAAAGCTTCAGAGTTATCAGAACAATCAGCATATGAGCGCAGAGGATGCAGTGGAAAAGGAAAACAGTGCAGGCTTTGTGAAATAAAAGGACCTTTTACACAGGGGTCAGTATGCAGCGAACAAATGGTTGAATGTCAGGCTGGAAATGTAAGAGATGCAGTACTTATTCAACATTCACCTATAGGGTGTGCAGCAGGACAAGTACCTTATAATTCCATTTACCGTAATGGACTTGCTCTTAGAAATTTACCTGTGGAAAATATAAGAATTATCTGCACTAATTTAGATGAAAGTGACATGGTATTTGGTGGGGTTAAAAAATTAAAACAATCAATTAAAGATGCATTTGAAAGATATAACCCTAAAGCTATATTTTTAGGTACTTCTTGTGCAACAGGAATTATTGGAGAGGATATGGAAAGTGTAGCTACTGAAGCAGAAAAAGAAATTAACATACCAGTAATTCCACTTGCTTGTGAAGGATTCAGATCTAAGCATTGGAGTACTGGTTTTGATGCCACCCAACATGGAATTCTAAGAAAAATTGTACGTAAAAACCCTAAAAAACAAGAGGATTTAATTAATGTAATTAATCTTTGGGGTTCTGATGTATTTACACCTATACTTGGTGAATTAGGATTAAGGGTAAATTATATTGTAGATTTAGCAACAGTAGATGATCTTGCTAAGCTTTCAGAAGCAGCAGCAACTGTAGGTTTTTGTTACACTTTATCATCTTATATGGCAGCAGCATTAGAACAGGAATTTGGAGTTACGGAAATTAAGGCACCACAGCCTTATGGCTTTGCAGGAACAGATGCCTGGCTTCGCGAAATTGCAAGAGTTACACATAGGGAAGAGCTTGCAGAAGCTTATATTAAAAAAGAACATGAAAGAGTAAAGCCTAAATTACAAGAACTTAGAGAAAAACTTAAAGGTGTTAAAGGATATGTTGCAACTGGTTCAGCTTATGCACATGGATTAATTACTGTTCTAAGAGAATTAGGAGTAGAAGTGAATGGCTCTTTAGTTTTTCATCATGATCCAGTTTATGATAGCGGAGATCCAAAACAGGATTCGCTTAAATTCTTAATAGATAATTATGATGATGTCCCTTCGTTTAGTGTAAGTAACAGGCAGCAATATCAATTTTATGGACTATTAAAAAAGACAAATCCGGATTTTATATTAATTAGACATAATGGACTTGCACCTTTAGCTTCAAGACTCGGAATACCAGCAGCTCCACTTGGAGATGAACATCTTGCTATTGGATATGATGGAATGATTAATTTAGGAGAAGCGGTTTTAGATGTCCTTGCACATAAAAAATTCCATCAAGATTTAAAGGAACATGTTAAATTGCCTTATACGCAGTGGTGGCTTAATCAAGAAGATCCTTATATACTTGCAAAACATCCAGAGATATTAAATGAAAAAATAATATAGTTGATTTTTAGAAGGAGAATAGTATGGGAAATAATGAAAACATAAATTTAAAACAGACAAATTCTATAAACCAAGTCCGTTATGGGTGTGCAATAGGGTCAATATATAGCGTATCATCTATTCCAGGAGCAATGCCAATTGTAAATTGTGGACCAGGATGTGCAGATAAACAATATACAAGTCTTGCATTTTATAATGGATTCCAAGGTGGAGGATATAGTGGAGGTGCAGTATCACCAAGTTCCAATGCAGGTGAAAACGAAGTTGTATTTGGTGGGGAAAATCGCCTTAGAGAACTAATAAAATCATCACTTAAGATTATGGAAGCGGATTTATTTGTCGTTTTAACAGGGTGTATTGGAGAAATTGTAGGAGATGATGTAGGATCAGTGGTTGGAGAATTTCAAAAAAAAGGAGTTCCTATAGTATATGCTGATACTGGTGGGTTTAAAGGAAATAATTTTGTAGGTCATGAATTAGTTACAAAAGCTATTATTGATCAATACGTAGGAGATTATGAGGGGGAAAAAGAAAAAGGGTTAGTTAATGTATGGTCACTATTGCCTTATCAAAATACTTTTTGGAGAGGGGATCTTACAGAAATTAAGCGTGTACTAGAAGGGGCTGGATTAAAGGTTAATATTTTATTTGGGCCAGAATCAAAAGGAGTAAGTGAATGGAAAAGCATTCCTAAGGCACAATTTAATTTAGTGCTTTCACCTTGGCTTGGATTAGATACAGCAAAACATCTAGAAAATAAATATGGACAACCATTTTTGCATGTTTCAACTATACCAATTGGAGCAAAAGAAACAACTGAATTTTTACGTAATGTAGTAGACTTCGCAGGAATTGATAAGCAAAAATCTGAAGAATTTATAAAGAATGAAGAAAAAAATTATTATTACTATCTAGAACATTTTTCAGATTTTTATGCAGAATACTGGTGGGGGTTACCAGCTAAATATGCAGTAGTAGGAGATAGTGCATATAATTTAGCACTTAATAAGTTCTTAGTTAATCAGCTTGGATTGATTCCAGCTAAACAAATTATTACAGAAAATCCTCCAGATCAATATAGAGAAGCAATTGCAAGGGAGTATAAAACTTTAGCAGAAGATGTTTCTACAGATGTTGATTTTGCAGAGGATGGATATATAATAGGCCAATTATTAAAGCAGACAGATTTTGGACATAAGCCACCAATCATTTTTGGAACAACATGGGAAAGAGATACTGCAAAAGAATTAAAAGGAGCTATTATTGAAGTTGGATTCCCAGCGTCTTATGAGGTGGTTTTAGCAAGAACTTATATAGGATACAGAGGAGCATTAAATTTATTGGAAAAGATTTATACTACAGCAATTAGTGCAAGTGCATAATTAGATGTTATTTAAATGGTATCCATATTTTTATTGAATTATAAAGTTGTAAAATATAAAGCGTGGATATGGCAGAAAATGCTTGGTGAGTTTTATATTTTACGGCTTTATTATTTGGGAAAAATAATAAATTATAATATGCTTAATATAAAAAAGAGTTATTAAAAATGTTTAGCTTTCTCTTCAATATGAATAAAGCCTAGTAGTAAATAGATACTAAAATAAATAATGTATTAAAAGCAGATAATTATAGTATAAAGATTATCTGCTTTCTTATTAAAATAGATTATTCAAATGCATGCTAATAAATTACTTAATATGTGTCAATACTAATACTTGAGAGAGATATTATCTATATTGTTTAATATTATTGTGGTAGTATATAGATATATAGGAATAATATATAGTAATGATACAATGGAGGAAAAATTATGGGAATAAAACAAACATTAACAAGTTTTATGAAAGAACCTGCATATAGACCAATGGATATAGAAGAATTAGTAGCTGTATTTGATATAAAGAAAAATGAATATAATGCATTTAAGAAGACTTTAAAAATGATGGAAAATGAAGGCTTTATTATAAGGACAAAAAAAGATAAATATATGATTGCTAAAGAAGATCATGAAGAAGAAGGATTAATAGTAGGAACACTTCAGGCCCATGCAAAAGGCTTTGGATTCTTGATTCCAGAAGAAGAGGGACAAAAAGATGTGTTTATTCCAGGCAATTGCATGAAAGGAGCAATGAACGGGGATAAAATATCTGTTAGGATAACTAGAGAAGATACGAATACGAAAAAGAGAGAAGGAGAAGTAGTCGAAATTATAGAAAGAAATACAGCAAAAATAGTTGGTGTATACGAAGACTCTAGAAATTTCGGATTTGTAGTATCTGAGGACCCAAGAATATCAAAAGACGTATTTATATCGAAGAAGGATAGAAATGGAGCTAAAGATGGCGATGTTGTTACAGTTAAAATAACAAAATGGCCAGAAGGAAATAAAAAGGCAGAAGGGGTAGTAACAGAAGTTCTTGGAAGAAAAGGCGATAGGGGAATAGACATTTTGATGATTATCAAGAAGCTAGGACTTCCAGAAGAATTTAGTGAAAAAGTGCTAAATTATGCTGAAAATATTCCAGAAGAAATTGATGAGGAAGAATATAAAGGCAGAAGAGATTTAAGAGATTTAAAAATGGTTACAATAGATGGAGAAGATGCCAAGGATTTAGATGATGCTGTATCTATTGAAAAATTAAGTAATGGAAATTATAAACTTGGCGTTCACATTGCAGATGTAACTCATTATGTTAAAGAAAATAATCCACTGGATAAAGAGGCGTTAAAAAGAGCAACTTCAGTGTATTTAATTGATAGAGTAGTTCCGATGTTACCTAGAAAATTATCTAATGGAATCTGCTCATTAAATCCTAAAGTAGATAGATTAACTTTATCCTGTTTTATGGAGATAGATCATAAAGGAAAAGTTGTAAATCATGAGATAGTGGAATCTATTATTAAGACTAATGAAAGAATGACATATACAGATGTTACGAAGATTTTGAGAGATAATGATGAGGAACTGATAAAGAGATATGATTATCTTTATGAAGATTTTAAGATGATGGAAGAGCTTTGTAAGATTTTAAGAGAAAAAAGAACTAGAAGAGGTGCTATTGATTTTGAAATAGCAGAAGCAAAAATAACACTAAATGAACTTGGGAAACCAATTGAAATTAAACCTTATGAACGTGAAATATCTAACAGGATGATAGAGGAATTTATGTTAGCTGCTAATGAAACAGTTGCGGAGCATATGTTCTGGACTCATTTGCCTTTTGTATATAGAATACATGAGAATCCAGATGAGGAGAAATTAGCTAAGTTTAAGGAATTTGTTTATAATTTAGGGTACAATGTTCATTGGACAGAAGAAATAGTACCTAAGAGCTTTCAAGAAATTTTAGAAAAAGTTAAAGGAAAAAATGAAGAGACTGTCGTGAGCACATTATTGCTCCGCTCTATGATGCAGGCAAAGTATGCACCAGAATGCAGTGGCCATTTTGGACTTGCAGCACAGTACTATTGTCACTTTACGTCTCCAATTAGAAGGTATCCTGATTTACAAATTCATAGAATTATCAAAGAATACCTTCATGGAGAAATGGATGAGAAGAGGATAAATAAGTTAAAGAATATAGTTGGATATGCAGCAAAGCAATCATCAGAAATGGAAAGAAAAGCTCAGGATGCAGAAAGAGAAGTTGATGATCTTAAAAAGGCTGAATATATGCAAGAGCGAATTGGTGAAGAATTTGAAGGAGTTATATCTTCAGTTACATCTTTTGGTGTATTTGTTGAATTGCCTAATACAATTGAAGGTTTAGTTCACATCACTGACTTAGATGATGATTATTATATCTTTAATGAAGCACACTTAAGCCTTATTGGTGAAAGAACTAAAAAGTTATATAAGCTTGGAGATAAAGTAAAAGTAGAATGTGTTCATGTAGATATAACAAATAGAGAAGTATTCTTTAAGATTACTCAGGAGCCTGAAAGAGAAGCAGTAGAAGATGAATCAAAAGATCAAGTGCTAGAATTAGTATAATTTAATCCACAAATATTAATTCTGATTGATTTGCAAAGATATGTATAATATAATTTTGTTATATTAATGTTATAAGCTAAATTTATAATATATAAGTACTAATTAATAAATTTAATTAGTACTTATGAGTTAAATATTTTAGAAATTCTGAAGGAAAAAGTGAGATAAGTGAGATTCCAATGATAGTTATTCGAATTTTCTCTTTCAGAGCTTCAGCATAAACTGTTAACTGTAAATTGTCCACAGGATACCCTAAAGGGCATGAACTGTTAACTGAACAAAGTGGGTGAGTAAAATGGCAAGAAAAAAGAATGAGAATTCATTAGCTGAAAATAGAAAAGCAAGACATGATTATTTTGTTGAAGAAGCAATGGAAGCAGGCTTAGTTTTAGTTGGAACAGAAGTTAAATCTATAAGAAACGGGAGAGTAAATCTTAAAGATTGTTATGCAGATATATATAATGGTGAAATATTTATAAAAAATATGCATATTTCACCATATGAACAAGGAAATATATTTAATGTAGATCCGCTTCGTGAAAGAAAATTATTATTGCATAGAGATCAAATACGAAGGCTTGATGGTTTAGTATCTCAAGATGGATATACATTAGTACCGTTATCACTATATCTAAAAGAAGGTAAAGTTAAAGTGGCTCTTGGAGTGTGCAGAGGTAAGAAGAATTACGACAAGAGAGATTCAATGCTTGAAAAAGCACACAAAAGAGATATTGATAGAGCAATGAAGGAAAAATATAAATAGTAATTATGCACATGAAAATAAATAACGAGTCCAAAATAGCCTTGCAAGGTGACGTTATATTTATTTGATAGTGCCTAAGTCTGAAGTTGGTATAGATATTTTATATCTGACAGGAGACAAATTTACTTAAAAGAAGTATATATACAGTTAAGCTATCTAGGAAATTCATAAAATTGATTTCTAGGTAGTTTTTTAATTGTTAATAAATTTTACTGTAATAGAATATAGAAAAGTGATATTTACATTATAACCCAATCAATATGATAAATAATAACCATATTAGAGCAATTGTTCATAAATTTAAGAATTATATTACACAATGTTAAAAGTGAAGTATAAAGTTTTAATGAATATTTTATATAATTCATAATATAGAAAAATATACATATTATGTAATAATAAAATTAGGAGGGGTTATTATTGAAAAAATTATTAAAGGGGAAAAAATGTATAGCTTTTTTAACTAGCTTATTCTTAGCAATTACATTATTTACAGCTTTTCCATCAGTGGGATATGCTGCAAATACTGAAAAAAACTTTGATATTATTGAGGTTACAGATTTTCATGGAACCTTAAATGATACTTCAGGAAATCCAGTTGCAGGAGTTTTGGCAGATAGATTAAGCAACGTAAAAAAATCTAATCCTGATAGAACCTTAATATTAGGAGGCGGGGATTTATATCAGGGATCTGCAACATCCAACATTATGAAAGGAGTCCCAGTTCAGGAAGTCATGTCTAAAATAGGCATGGAGGTAACTACTCTAGGTAATCATGAATTTGACTGGGGATTAGACACAACTTTAAATACAACTATGAAGGGTGCAGCATATTCAATAGTGTGCAGCAATTTATATGATAAACAAAGTGGGAAGAGAGTATTTGATCCGTATAAAATTATAAATAAAGATGGAATCAAGATTGCAATTATCGGAGGAATAACACTAGAAACAGAAACAAGTGTATCACCTAAGTATGTGAAAGATTATGAATTTAAAGATTTGGCAAGTGAAATTAATTCAGTTGCAGCACAAATAAAACAAAGTAAATTAGCAGATGTAATAATAGCGTTAGTACATGAAGGTGATAAAGGTGACAATGCTACAGGACCAGTATTTGATTTAGCCAATAAACTTCAAAATGTAGATGCGGTGTTTGGAGGTCATAGCCATACTAAAACTGCAGCAATAGCTCAAACTACTAAAATTCCAGTTTATATTGGCGGTTCTAATGGGAAAGGATATATAGATGCAAAATTTGAAATAACTGGTGATAAAAAAGTTGTATTTGATACACCAAAACTTGAATCAAGTTACGTAGCTTTAGATAATGAACAAGGATATAAGGCTGCTAAACCACAAACTGATAGCGATGTTGATAAAATTGTTAAACAGGCTAACAAAGAGATAGAGCCCATGACTAGTGAAGTTATTGGATATAATACAGAAAGCGATTTAACAAGAACATTGGATGTATCTCCTTATGGATCATCAATACTTGGAAATTGGGCATCTGATGTTACAAGGAATGCAGTTAAAGCTGATGTAGGCTTTCAAAATAATGGAGGCCTTAGAATAGATATACCTAAAGGAAATATTACAGTAGGTACTATGTGGCAGTTTATGCCTTTTGATAATACGATATATAAATTAAGCATGACAAAGTCTCAATTAATAGAAGTTTTAGAACAGGCAGTTGCAGATAACAGTAAGGGGTTACAAGTATCAGGTATTAAGTTTACTTATGATTCAAAACTTCCATCAGGGCAAAGGGTTAAATCTATAACAAAAGAAGATGGAAGTGAAATTAGTGATACTGAAAAGCTAACTGTAGCAGTTCCAGATTTCGTGGCTCAAGGTGGAGATTCATTTACAGCATTTACAAAGTACGGCGGATTAGATGTGGCAAATGACACTCATACTTTGGTAAGAGATGCATTTATAGACTGGTGCAAAGCTAATAAAGATAAAAATGATAAGAATACAATATCTAATGTGGATATTCCAAGAATGATTAACACATCTAGTTCAATAACTTTGCTCGCAACAACAGATGTTCATGGCACAGTTTTAAATTATGATTATGCAACAGGAAAAGCACCAGCTAAGGCACAGGGCTTAGCTAAAGTTTCAACATATGTTAAAAGTGTAAGACAAAATAATAAGAACGTTATGTTAATTGATAATGGTGATACAATTCAGGGAACACCACTTTCGTATTATTACGATATAATGGATACAAGCTCAGAATATCCAATGGCTAAAGTCATGGGAGCAATGAAATATGATTCTTGGACTTTAGGAAATCATGAATTTAATTATGGCTTAGACGTATTAAATAGAGTGATTGGAGATTATAAAAAAGAAGGAATAGCAGTACTTGGAGCTAATATATATAAGCAGGATGAAACAAATTTTGTACAACCATATATAATTAAAAGTTTTAATATTAATGGAAAAGATATAAAAGTTGCAGTTATAGGATTGGAAAATAAGTGCATACCAAGCTGGGAAGATCAAAAGCACTACGAAGGCTTACATTTTAATGACCTTGTAGATGAAGCTAAGAAATGGGTAAATGAAGTAAAAGGAAAAGGAGCAGATGTAATTATAGTTTCAGCACATAGTGGTCAAGAAAGTGCTGCAGATGTTTTGCCAGAAAATGAAGTTAATGCAATAGCAACTCAAGTTAGCGGTATAGATGCAATTGTTGCAGGGCATACTCATCTAAAGGTTAATGACTTAACTAAAAAGAATCCTGAAGGTAAAATCGTTCCAATAGTTGAATCAACTAAAGGGGCAACAGGAATTGCACAAATAAATATCAATGTTGATTCAAATGGGAAAGTTTCTGGGCTTTCAACAAAGAATGTTGATATAGATAATAGTATACAAGATGATCCAGACATAGTTAATTTAATCAATCCATATGAAGATGCTACAATAAAATATGTAAACACAAAGATTGGAACTTCAACTGGAGAATTTACTGGAAAGGATCAAACTAGTAAGCCGACAGCAATTATGGAATTAATTAATGAAGTTCAAAAAGAAAGTGCAGGAACACAATTGTCTATAGCAGCACCATTAAGTGAAACTGCATATATACCAAGTGGTGATATTACCATTAAAGATATGATGGCGGTTTATGTTTTTGAAAACTTTTTATATGGAGTTAAGATGAACGGCAGACAGTTAAAAGATTGGATGGAATATTCAGTTAGGTATTATGCCCAAACAAGTGGAAATAATTCAGCAATAACTAAAGATTCAGTATTAAATATTCCTGATTATAACTTAGATCAACTATATGGTGCAACTTATGATATAGATTTAACTCAGCCTGCATGTACTGTTGATAAAGAAACTGGAAGAGTTATTTCAGGAAATAGAATAAAGAACTTAAAAGTCAATGGAGTAGAGGTAAAAGATTCAGATGAATTTACTGTTGCAATCAATAATTACAGATATAATGGCGGTGGCGGTTTTATGAAGGCAGCAGGATTGAGCAATACTGATCCAAGCATAGTAACTTATGATTCTGGCAAGGCTCTTGGTGATGATGGACAGGTAAGAAGCTTAATGACAGCATATATAAAAAAACATGTAGAAATATCTCCTAAATGTTCAGCAAATTGGAGCACAGTAACAAGTATAGCCAAAGAAAAAAATGTAGCTTAAATCACATGAAACAATAAAAAAGATGATAGAATAGAAAGCCATGCATAAACAGATTTCTCTAGTATATGCATGGTTCTATTTTAGAAATTTATAAGTATTTACTTTGAAATAATCGTTTGTATTGGAAATTATTTTAAATTAGGAAAAAGTTCTTGCAAAATAATTACAGAATATATATAATAATTATAGTAATCCGAGCATAATGCTTTGAATTGAATAAATTAATTGGATTTTGTGGTTGGTTTTTAGATGTTGACAAATGAAAAAATTGTTTATATAATCATTTAAGAAACTAAATTAAATAATCTGATGTCTTATCAAGAGTGGTGGAGGGACTGGCCCTATGAAACCCGGCAACCGAAATATTGTTTATCTCAATATTTATATGGTGCTAATTCCAGCAGCAGAGTAGCTGAAAGATGAGAGGATAAATTTGAGTGGTATTTATGCGCTGGAGATTTATTCTCTGGCGCTTTTGTTTTGAGGTGCATTATTAAAGTGATTAATAATTATTTTATTTTGCTGCCTTAGTTATCCGGAAACTAACAAAACAAAGTCAAAGGAGGAAATGTGTTTTGATAGAAATTAAACACGTAATTAAAAATTTTGGGGAAGCACAAGTTATAAAAGATGTATCGCTAAACATTAAAGAAGGCGAAATTTATGGAATAATAGGTCATAGTGGTGCAGGAAAATCTACATTACTTAGATGCATTAACGGTCTTGAATCTTATGATGGAGGATCAATAAATGTAATGGGGAAAGAAGTTTCTTCATTAGATGGCAGAAGTTTAAGGGAATTTAGAAAAGATTTGGGGATGATTTTTCAAAATTTCAATCTTATGCAGAGAAAGAATGTTTTTGATAATGTAGCTCTTCCACTTGAAGTGTGGGGATATAATAAAAACGAAATCAAGGACAAGGTATCAAGATTACTGGATTTAGTTGGATTAAAAGATAAAAAATTAAGCAAGCCATCCGAGCTTAGTGGTGGTCAGAAACAAAGAGTAGCAATAGCAAGAGCATTAGCATTAGATCCTAAGGTATTACTTTGTGACGAAGCGACATCAGCTTTAGATCCTAAGATTACAAAAGATATTTTGGCATTACTTTCTAAGATAAATAAAGAACTAGGAATTACAATAGTCATGGTTACTCATCAAATGGAAGTAATAAAAGAAATATGTGAAAAAGTTGCATTATTAGATGGTGGAGAAATAAAAGCAGAAGGAAGAGCAGAAGATTTATTCTTAAAGCCTGGAAAGTCTCTTAAGAAATTCTTGGGTGAAGAAGATGATGAATTATTACCTGATGAGGGAGTTAATATTAAGCTATTCTTCCCAAGTGATTCATCAGAAAATGCGCTTATAACCAAAATGGCAAGAGAACTCGAAATAGATTTTTCAATAGTTTGGGGTAAGCTTGAAAGATTTAGAAGTGAAGTACTAGGGGGGCTTGTAATAAATATTAAAGAAGAAGATAAGGACAAGGTTATAAAATATCTTGAAAATAGAGATATCTTATTGGAGGTAATTGAATAATGAATGCGATAATAGTAAAAGCTTTAATAGAAACATTAGAGATGGTTTTTGCATCAACTATTGGTTCACTTATTTTAGGATTCATACCTGCAATAATCTTAACAGTTACTGCAAAGGATGGATTAAAACCTAATAAAGTTGTTTATACTGTTTTAGATTTAATAATTAATATATTAAGAAGTTTTCCAGTTATCATATTAATGGTTGCAATAATACCTTTAACTAGATTTATTGCTGGAAAATCAATAGGGACAGAGGCAGCTATTGTTCCACTTACGATTGCAGCAGCTCCATTTGTAGCAAGAATAATAGAATCAGCACTTAGAGAAGTTGATAAAGGAATGATTGAGGCAGCAAAATCCTTTGGGGCATCAAATACTCAAATTATATTTAAGGTTATGCTTAAAGAAGCAATTCCTTCAATAGCATCTGGAATAACACTTACAATAATAAGTATTGTTGGGTATTCAGCAATGGCAGGAACAATTGGAGGCGGAGGACTTGGTCAAGTAGCGATAAGCTATGGTTATCAAAGATTCCAAACAGATTATATGGTAGTAACATGTATTGTCTTAATTATAGTGGTACAAGGACTACAGCTTATAGGCAATTATTTTTACAATAAATTATCAAAGTAGGGGGAAATAAACATGAAGAAAAAATCAATTTTATCAATAGTTTTAGCGGGAGTAGTTACACTAGGATTAGTAGGCTGCGGAAATGCTTCTAATACAGGAAGTTCAGATTCTAAAGAAGATAAGGTAATAAAAATTGGTGTTACACCAAAACCACATGAAGAAATAGTAAATGTGGCTAAGCCATTACTTGAAAAAGAAGGATATACAGTAGAAATAACAGAATTTAATGATTATAATCAACCTAACACTGCTGTAGAAGAAGGGGATTTAGACGCAAACTTCTTCCAACACACTCCATATTTAAATGAGCAAAATAAAGCTCAAGGATATCACTTAGTTTCAGTAGGAGCTATACATTTAGAACCAATGGGATTATATTCTCATAAGATTAAGAGCATAGATGAACTTAAAGATGGTGCTACAATTGCTATTCCTAATGATCCATCAAACGAAGCTAGAGCATTAAAGCTATTAGCAGGTAAGGGATTAATTAAAATTGCAGATGGTGAATTAGTTACACCAAAGGATATTACAGAAAATCCTAAGAAGTTAACATTTAATGAATTAGATGCAGCAACAGTTCCAAGATCAATAGAAGATGTTGATGCAGCTGTAATAAATGGAAACTATGCATTAGATGCTAACTTTAATCCAGCAAAAGATGCTATAATAATTGAAGATAAAGATTCAGAAGCAGCTAAACCTTATGCAAACATTGTTGTTGTAAAAGAAGGCAATGAAAATAAAGATAAAATTAAAGCTTTAATGAAAGCAATGACTTCACAAGAAGTTAAAGACTTTATAAATAAGGAATACAATGGATCAGTAATTCCAGTATTTTAGTTTTAGGCATATAGAATTGTTATCTATTTGATCGTGTCTTATAGGATGATTTTTGAAAGAGTACTCTGAATGAAAGAGTACTCTTTCTTTTATATATTGAATTCTTATTTAATTTATATAAATTTTATTATCATATTGCTAATTTAAATCATGAGTCTTTATTTATCCATATTAAATGTAATAGCAATTTATCATTGAAATTTATATAAGTAAGCATTTGCTCATATGAAGTTCATTATTGAAAACATATTTATTATTATAAGGAAGAGTGAAGAACTAAATCTTTAATAATTACCTGGAATAATGTATACTTTTAAGTATATTTAGGAAGATAATTTTAAAGGGGAATAAAAATATGAAGATATCAGAGGTAAAGGTTAAGTTACTTGGAAGTGATATATTAAGTATTATTAATGAATTCGTTAAAATTGAAGGATTAACATTAACAAGCATATCAATTAATAACGGAATATTATTAGAAGGAAATTTTAGAAAAAGAATTAAAATAGAATTTGCAGTAAAAGTAGAATTAATTGAATGTATGCAAAATAAAATTAATTTTAGAGTAGTTGAGGCAAAGATTTTAAACTTAGGAGTATTTAGGGTTTTTAGAAGTTTTGCATTAAAACAATTGTTAAAGTTATTTAAAGAATATGGGATACATAGTCAAAAAGATAGAGTGATAGTAGATGTTAACACAGTACTTAAGGATGTGCCTTTTGTGGAGCTTAATATTGATGAGATATTTATGAAAAGATCTGAGTTATGGGTGGAAGCTAGTAATGTTAATATTTCTATAGCAGGAAACTTGATAAAGAAGATAGAAGTGGAAGAGGTTAATGAAGAAGATGAAGAGGCAAAGTTAGCATTAGAAATTACGGAAAAAGTTGAAGACAGCTATTCAAAAGGAAGAAAAATTGTAGAGGACAAGCTTCCTGAGTTTACTGAGAAATACAAAGAATACATATTTATACTGCCTGATATAATTTCGCTGATCTATAGATTGCTTAAGGATAAACGAGTACCTATAAAGACTAAATTAATAATGTCAGCAGCTATAGGTTATGTAGCAATGCCAAGTAATTTAATACCTAATAAGATACCTTTTGTAGGAGCAATTGATGATATTGGAGTTATACTATTTGCACTAAATAAAGTTCTTAAGGATATTCCATTATCAATAATAGTAGAGAATTGGCAAGGTAGAAATGATCTGGTCATAGTATTACAAAAGGGCGTTGAATATTTAATGGATTTTACTAAAGCTGGAAATGTGGAAAGGTTATACTCTGTTATTGCAGAATTATCTACATTATAAAAGCTTTCTGATATTTAGGATATAATATTAGTTAGAGAATATCAAATAAGAAAGGGTAAATTACAATGGCTAAAAAAGTTTATGCTATACAATATGGATATGATTTAAAAAATGATAAAAAAGTAGAGAATATTATAGTTGCTACGTGGGGAGAATGTTTAGGATATGTTAAAGGCGTGAAGGGAGCTAAATATAAGAGCTTTGAAAACTTAGAAGATGCAAAAGCATATTTAAGTGAAGGAAATAGAATGTTAAAAAAGAGCGATGAGAATTATCCTAAAGACTGCCTTCATGCTTATGTTGATGGAAGCTATAATTCTTCAGATGGAAGATACTCATATGGTTTAGTATGTGTAAATAATAATGTAGTAGAATACATAGAAAGTAATGCGGAAAAGAATTCATCAGAAAAAAACATAAGACAAATAGCAGGTGAACTTAAAGGAGCTCTTAAAGCTGCTCAATATGCTTTAAGGCAAGGTCAAAAGAAATTAGTTATATTTCACGATTATGAAGGAATAGCTCATCATGCTACTGGCTCTTGGGAAAGAAAAGAAGAATCTTCAATGGAATATTATGAAAATATGCAAAAGCTAATGAATTCTGGTATTGAAGTAATATTTGTAAAAGTAGATAGTCATACTGGTGATTTATTTAATGAGCTTGTGGATGAGAAATGTAAGGAAGTTCTAGGAATACCTTCTGATAAAGCAGTAGAAAAATTACTTAAAAAAAACATTATAGAAGTTTCTAGTATTGAAGTAAAAAATCAAATATTAAGTGTAGCGCCATCTTCTGATAATCACATAATTATAAGTGGTAGTGATAATAAAAATGAAATCTTAGATGAAATAATAGAAGAAAATAGTGAAGAAGCTGATGAGCAAAGTAGATTTGAAGAAATTGTAAGCTTGCATAAAAATAATTCTAAAGAATGTAAAAAAATAGTTTCAAAATTGTTAAGTAAGGAAAAAGAAAAATTTATTTTATATTTATTGGAACAGCTTTAGGGGATTTCATCTTTAATTTGAAATAAGAAGTAATCATTCAATAAATTAACTTGGATAACTTCTTAATTACTACATAATCTACTTATAGAAAATTAAATTAATATTAAAGAGGTGTTGATTATGGAAAGATTCTCAAAAGGAATGATGGCAGGGATTTTAATAGGAGTGGCTGTTGAAATGGCAATGATGCCATACTATGATGATAGAAGCCCTCAAAGAACAATGAAAAGAGCAGGAAGAAGAATGAGAAGTATGGCTGAGTCTACTTATCATGGAATTCATGGCTGGATGAGATAATAAATAGACTAACTACAAAAAATTGAATTTTAATAATGCTACATTTTGGATAAAAAGACATGAGTGATTTTCATGTCTTTTTATTTTTTGTTTATTTTATTTATATTTTTTTGCATAAAAATGGATAATACAATTAAATTATATAAAATTTGGGGTACGTTTATATTTTTGTGCAGTTTTTTATAAATTTATGTTATAATTAAGGAAAAATATATTAATCGATTAAAGAATTTGTTGAATAGAGAAGGATTGAAAAAATGGAAATTCTATCACTAGGAGAAAAAATCAAAAAACGAAGAAAAGAATTAAATATGACATTAAAAGATCTAGCTAAAGACAGAATAACTCCAGGACAAATTAGTTTGGTTGAGTCTGGTCGCTCAAATCCATCAGTTGACTTATTAGAGTACTTAGCAAATGCACTAAATACTACAGTAGAATATTTAATGGAATCGGAAGAAAGCCAAGCAGAAAAAATAAGCCTATACTATGAGCAAGTAGGAGAATCTTGTATATTACAAGGCGACTATGAAAAAGGACAAAGATATATTGATAACGCTTTATATTATTGCGAAAAGTATAATTTGGAGTATAGGAAGGCAGTAATATATTTTATTACAGCAAAATCTTATATGTATAAAAAAGATTTCCCTTTAGCTCAAAAATTTTTCTTGTCTGCAAATGTTATTTTTGTTAAAAGTAATAACTATGAACAAATAATAAAAACCTTTTTAAACCTAGCTAATATAGCTTTAGAATTAAAAGCTTATCATTCTGCCAGCAGTTACTTAAAGCAAGCAGAAAAAGTTTACCTTGATAATAAAGTTGTAGATGATTTCTTAATGGGAGAAATCTATTATAATATGTCTAGAACTTATTATGATGTGGAAGATTTAGAATTAGCATTAAAATACTCATATTTAGCAAAGGAAAGATTTGAACAAATATATAATGATGAGAATTACGCAAAAAATTTATTTGGCCTAGCAGAAGAGTTTAACAAAAAAGGTGATTTGATAAATGCTATAAAATACTCAAAGAAAACGTTAGAGGTATATAAAAAAATACAATATAACAAGAGCATAGTAAATATAGAGCATAACTTAGGTAAATTATTTTATGAATTAGGAGATTTAGAAGAATCAATCAAACATTATGAGATATCTAGAAATGTTAGTGCTCAAAATCACGTAGGTCATATCAATGATATATTAATAGATATATGTACATGTTATTTAAAATTAAAAAATATTGAGCAATGCAGTAAAATATTAAAAAATATAGAAAACAGTATTGATGAAGATGACGTTGATAGAAAAATAAAATGTAAGTTAATTAAATATACTTTGTTTAATATTGAGGACAAAATTGAACAAGCAGAAACTGTATTAATTGATACGTATGTTCTAGCAAAAGATAGTGGAAGATTAGCTAAAGCAGGAGAATTAGCTATGAGGGTCGGGAAATATTTCATAGATAAAAAAGAAGAAGAAGAAGCAGCCTATTATTTGAATCAAGGAATAAAATTATTTAATGAAGCTGAGAAATTAGAAAATTAAAATGCAAAAAACTAAGAGTAAATGGGTGATATATTTTGGAAATACTGTCTACTGGTGAAAAAATAAAAAGAGCTAGGATATTTAAGGGAATTACATTAAAAGAATTATGTGAAGATAAAATATCAATAGCTAAGATGAGCTGCATAGAGAATGGAAAGATCAAAGCAGATAAGGAATTACTCAAATATATAGCGAAAAAAATTGAAATTGATTTAGAATATTTAATAGAAGATGTTTATGAACAAATATCTAATAACTTAAAAATAATGAAAAAGAATGTTTCATGTGATACTGATTCGGAAAATAAATTAAGAGATAATTTAAATTATGCACTTAAGTATAAGTATTATGATTTAGCTTTCGACCTAATACATATATTATTCTCTTACTATGTAGAGGAAAATAAGGTCGAAAATATTCAATTAATAGTGTCTCAATACTATGATTTATATCAAAGAGATAATACAGAAGAAAATACAATAATATATTTTAAAGACATGGCTAGATATCTTTCTCAAAATGGAGAATATATAGAAGCAATTTCGTATTATAGTAAGCTCAGAGAAATGTTCGAACAGAAAAAAGAAATGGTTATTAGTGAATATTGCTTAATAAGCTATAATGAAGCTTTATGCTATCAAAATTTAAATAAATTAGATGAGGCTTATGCTATTCTCTCAGGAATTATAGAATATGTTGATAATCTTAAGAGTGATGAAAGTAAGGGGAAAATTTATCACATATACGCAGCTATATGCATTAAATTAAAAAAAGACTGTGTAGATAAATATAAGAAGAAAGCTTTCGAATACCAAAAGTACAATCCTATTCTATTGGCACTATCTCATGGAAATTATGGAAGGTATTATTTTGAGGTTGGTGAAAAAGAAAAGGCAATTAGGGAAATAGAGGAAGGAATTAAGATATTCCCAAGAGATAATATTGAAAAGAATGTGGAATTTTTAAATTATTGCACTGGAATTCTTATAGATGATTCAGAGTACGAAATAGCATGTAAAATAACAGAAGAATCATTAAATAAAGCAATTATTACAAATAATATAAAATTAATTGAAAAATCGTATTATTTAAAAGGAATAATACTTCAAAAAATGGATAGATACCTGGAAGCTGAAAAATACATGAATTTATCTTTAGATTCATTATTTAAATTTGGTACAAGAGAAGAAAGAAAGAATCGTTATATGGATATGGGAAAGCTTTATTATAAATTAGGATCAACAACAGATTCATTAAAGTATTTTAATTTAGCTTTTTCTGTAGATAAGAAAATTTAATAGTAGTTATATAATTAGGCACTATCAAATAAATAACAAGTCCGCTTGCAAGGCTATTTTGGACTCGTTATTTATTTTCATGTGCCTTGTTAGTGTAAGCTTTCGTTAAATATATTGTGAGAGAAAGAAATTTTATAGAACTTTACGTGATAGGTTAGATTGAACATAATTTATTAATAATATGAGATGATAATTTTATATTATTAAGTTATGGAGAAAGTAACCTGTCATTTTTATTTTATTGAAAAAAATAAATTAAATTAATTTCAAATACACTTTGACTTTCTTTGACCAATATATTATTATATATACAGAAGAAAAACTATAAACAGTTTGCAATTAGCAGTACACAGTTTAACTTCCTTTTTAAATCATAAGTTATAACTGTAAGTAGTATAATCTAAAAATTACAAGTAATAAATCAAGTTATTGATTTGTTTATTTATAAGATTGGAGGAATAGATATGAATATTGATAAAATGACATTAAGAGTACAACAGGCATTAAATGACGCTAATGCTATAGCAGTTAAATTCAATCATCAACAAATAGATTTAATTCATCTTTTTTCAGCATTAGTAGAACAAGATGATGGATTGGTACCAAATATTTTTACCAAAATGGGCGTACCTATGAAGAATATAAAAGATTCTATAAATAAAGAATTGGATTCCATGCCTAAAGTTCAAGGAGAAGGTATTGGTAATGTATATATTACTAGAAAAATAGAAGAAGCTTTAATTAAAGCAGAAGAATTTTCAAAGCAATTTGAGGATTCATATGTAAGTGTTGAACATTTAATGCTTGCTATCATGGATGTAGGAAAGAATAGCCAGGTTTCAAAAATATTAAAGGATTATGGTATAACTAAAGACAATTTTTTGAAAGTTCTTTCAGAAGTAAGAGGAAATCAAAGAGTTGAGACACAAGATCCAGAAGGAACATATGATGCTTTAGCTAAATATGGAACTAACCTAGTTGACCTTGCTAAAAAGCATAAACTTGATCCTGTTATAGGAAGAGATGAAGAAATAAGAAGAACCATAAGAATTCTTTCTAGGAGAACAAAAAATAATCCAGTATTAATAGGAGAACCTGGAGTTGGTAAGACAGCAATTATTGAAGGATTAGCTGAAAGGATAGTAAGAGGTGATGTTCCAGAAGGCTTAAAAGATAAAATCATTTTCTCATTAGATATGGGATCATTAATAGCTGGAGCAAAGTATAGAGGTGAATTTGAAGAAAGATTAAAAGCAGTATTAAAAGAAGTTCAAAGCAGTGAAGGTAGAATACTATTATTTATTGATGAGATTCATACTATAGTTGGAGCAGGTAAAACTGATGGAGCTATGGATGCTGGAAATTTGATAAAGCCATTACTTGCAAGAGGAGAACTTCACTGTATTGGTGCTACAACCTTTGATGAATATAGAAAATATATTGAAAAGGATAAGGCTTTAGAAAGAAGATTTCAACCAGTAATTATTGACGAACCTACAGTTGATGATACAATAGCAATACTTAGAGGATTAAAAGAAAGATTTGAAATTCATCACGGGATTAGAATTCATGATTCAGCAATAGTAGCTGCAGCAAAACTATCAGATAGATACATTCAAGACAGATATATGCCAGACAAAGCAATTGATCTAATTGATGAAGCTGGAGCAATGATAAGATCAGAAATTGATTCGCTTCCAACAGAGCTTGATGTAATAAGAAGAAAGATATTCAAATTAGAAATTGAAAAAGAAGCTTTAGTTAAAGAGAAGGATGAAGGCTCACAAAAAAGATTAGAAGATCTTGAAAAAGAACTTGCGGAGCTTAAAGAAAAAAATGATGAAATGACTGCTAAATATACAAAAGAGAAAGAGCAGATTACGGCTATAAAAACCTTAAAAAGTCAGCTAGACGATGCAAGGGGAGAGATAGAAGCTGCTCAGAGAAACTTTGATTATAATAAAGTCGCTGAAATTCAGTACAGTAAGATTCCTGCACTAGAAGAGCAAATTAAGCAAAAAGAAATTGAACTTCGAGATAATTATGAGGGAGCCTTGCTAAAAGAGGAAGTTACTGAACAGGAAGTTTCAGCTGTTCTTTCAAAATGGACTGGAATTCCAGTAAGTAATTTACTTGAAGGAGAAAGAGAGAAACTTTTAAGATTAGAAGAAGAAATGAATAAGAGAGTAATAGGGCAGGGTGAAGCAGTTGAAGCTGTAACTAATGCTATACTTAGAGCAAGAGCAGGGCTTAAGGATATTAATAGGCCAATAGGTTCGTTCATATTTTTAGGACCAACAGGTGTAGGAAAAACAGAGCTTGCAAAGACTCTAGCTAGGAATTTATTTGATTCTGAAGAAAGCATTATTCGTATAGATATGTCAGAGTATATGGAAAAACATTCTGTATCTAGGTTAGTTGGAGCGCCTCCAGGATATGTAGGTTATGATGAAGGAGGACAATTAACTGAAGCAGTAAGAAGAAAACCATACAGTGTAATTTTATTTGATGAAATTGAAAAAGCACATGAAGATGTATTTAATATATTCCTTCAAATATTAGATGATGGTAGATTGACTGATAACAAAGGTAAAACAGTTGATTTTAAGAATACTATAATAATTATGACTTCGAACATTGGAAGTGAATACTTGCTAGAAAATAAAAATGAAAATCATGTTGAAGAAGAAATTAAAACAAAGGTAATGAGTGTTCTAAAATCAAGATTTAAACCAGAATTTTTAAATAGAGTAGATGATACTATAATGTTTAAACCATTGACTGAAATTGGTATAAAGAGAATTATAGATATATTCTTAAAAGATGTAAGTTCAAGATTAAAAGATAAGAATATAGAAATAGAAGTTACAGATGAAGCTGAAACAATAATGGCGAGAGAAGGCTATGATGTAGTCTATGGAGCAAGACCACTTAAGAGATATATTCAAAACACCTTAGAAAACAGACTTGCAAGGATGATAATAAAAGGTGAATTAACTTACGGTTCAAAGGTTAGAATTGATAGAAATGGTGATGAAATTGTAATAACACCAATATCATTAAAAAATCAATAATATATAATTAATCCGGTTATTTAAAACAGCAGCGTTTTAAATAACCGGATTAAATTTTTGACTAATTATTTATATCTGAAAAACTAGGAACATTAAATAATCCCTGTGCAGATTTAACGCCACGGATTATAGCTTTTTCCATGACTTTAGCAGCTAACATGCCTACAGTTGTGACGTCACACTTAACTTTATTTGTTGCCATTGTAAATATAGTATCTCCATCAAACATTGTATGAGCAGGTCTCATAGTTCTTCCGTAACCATTGTGAGCCATTGAAGCCACTTTATTTGCTTCAGCTTTTGTAAAATCTGCATTTGTTACTATAACACCTATGGTTGTGTTTCCCTTAAATGGATTTTTGGGATTTTGAAAATTCTCAAGAATTAAGCGTTCAGTATCTAAAAAAACTTTATTTTTACTATCATATGCACCGGCAATAATGCTAAGGTTAGAAGGATCAATTACATCACCTAAGCAATTTACAGCTACTATGGCACCAACTTCAAGCTCGCCGACTTTTATTGCATAGGTTCCAAGTCCACCTTTCATAGAGTAAGCAGGACCGAGAAATTTACCTACAGTTGCACCGTATCCTGCACCGATATTTCCATTTATATCATCAGTATAGATTTCAGAATTAATACATGCTTTAAATCCCATTTCCTTATCTGGTCTTATTTTTGGATCACCAAAGGCTAAATCGAATAACACAGCTTCACATACAATTGGAACTTTAGCAACAGTTACATCAAAGCCTATATCTTTCTTTTCTAAATATTCCATTACGCCAGAGGCAGCATCTAATCCGAAGGCACTTCCTCCAGACAAAACTACAGAATGAACTTTATCTACCATTTCCATTGGATCAAGCAAATCAGTTTCACGAGTTCCAGGTGCTCCACCACGAACATCAACACCACCAGTAGCACCTTTTTCACATATAATAACTGAGCAGCCAGTACCACCTTCTCTATTTTCAGCATGACCAAGCTTAATACCATCTATATCACAAAACTTTATTTCTTTCATAAATAAAATGCTCCTTATAATAAAAATTTATATAAATAAATGACCAAGGATAATAAAGTTAATTAAAATCATTGGTCATCATTAAAGAGTAATAATTAAATATTATTACATTATTTTTTCATTTTTTGTATAGCAACTATAACAGGAATACATATTACAGCACTTACTATGGCTTCTGGAATTCCGTTTGTGACTCCGATTGTAGCAATAGTAGTTCCGGCAATTGCTCTATCTATTCCAAGAGCAGCTGAATATCTATCTAAGTAGATTAAATAGGCTAATCCTAAAACTCCGATTGTATTTGTTAAAGTCGCACATAATGCGGCAATACCGATACTAATACTCTGTTTTTTAATTGCATTTTTTAAAAGAATATACACATAATATGCTACAACTCCAATTAAAATCCTAGGAATCAAAGCTATTATAGGATTCCAAAAAAGGAATGATGTTGGTAGTGGAGTTGTAAAAGCTTGATACATTGAAAATAATCCAAAGACTAGTCCAACTAAAGCACCTACAATTGGACCTTCAACAATTGCACCTATAATTACAGGAATATGCATAATAGTAGCTTTTACAGGTGGGATTGGAATAAAACCTAATCCTGTTAATCCTAAGAAAATAGAAATGGAAGACAACATACCTATCATTGCTATCTGTCTAACTGAAAATTTTGGTTTAATATTACTTCTTTCCATTAAAATACCTCCGTTCTTATTCCGTAATGTGGATATAATTCGGAAAAATCTATATACGAATTTCCGTTCAGTTTCTATAAGGAATACCGACATCTAGTATTTTACCACTTTTGAAAAAAAGTTCAATAATTTTAATGAAAGTTATTGGTTTGGACTTTGATCCTTAAAGATGTCTTGTTTATCAGGCATAATGAGTGCACATATAAAGTAGATTACAATGCAGACAGGAAGAAATTTTATAGATAATAAGATAAACAATATGCGAACTAAGGTAACATCTCCGCTTATATAATCAGAAACCCCAACAAGTACTCCGCAAATCTTTTTTCTTGAAACATCTTTATATAGTTTTTTATTTTCAAACATTATATTTATCCTCCAAATTATATTCTAATTTTAATAAAGGTGATCTATTGTTAAATATATTATAAACACAGAAATTTTTAATTAATAGCAGGTTTCGGATATCTTTATATAAAAATAAGAAAATAATAAGTTTTCTTTACCTGCTATTCCTATATAAATAATTTGAATTGTTATTAATAAAATGATAATATAAAATTAATATAATAAGTAAAAATAAATAGAGGCTAGGGGTGCCAAATAAAATTGGCTGAGAAAAGCTATATTTGCTTTAACTCTTTTAACCTGATGTGGCTAATACCACCGTAGGGAAGCAATAAATGAATTTAATTTATTTAATAAATAGAAATTTAGAAGACTTTTCCTAGGGAAGAGTCTCTTTTTATTTTAAGAGAAATCATAAGGAAGTTAAATCGGTGAACAAGTTATTTTATTACGGTTTAACAACCAGGAAGGATAAAAAGTAAAATATATTACACTAAATTTAGGAGGGATTAGTTTTGAAAATAATAGTAAATGAAAAAGAGGTTTTGGAAAAGGAAAATGCTACTGCATTTGAAATTAGAGATAAAATAAAAAGTGATGCCGATATAGTTATATTAAATGGATTTCCTATTAAATCAGACTACACTTTGAGCGAAGGAGATAAGCTTACATTAATTAAAAGAGGAGAAATTCCAAGTAAAGAGGAATTAGAGGCTTTAATGGTAAGCAGACATACACCTAAAGTGCACGAAAAGGTAAAGCAGGCTAAAGTTGCGATTGCTGGACTTGGAGGGCTGGGTTCAACAGTAGCATTGGCTCTTGGACGAATTGGTGTTGGACATTTGAAAATAATTGACTTTGATGTTGTTGAACCTAGTAATTTAAATAGACAGCAATATTTTATTAAGAATATTGGCATGAAGAAATGTGATGCTTTAAAAGATATTCTTGATGAAATTAATCCATTTATAGAAGTTCAAAAAATTGATGCTTGTGTAGGACCTGATAATATTAAAGAATTATTTGAAGACATGGATATAGTAATTGAAGCCTTTGATGGAGCAGAAAATAAAGCCATGATAGTAAGGGAAGTTTTACTTCAAACTCAAAGACCAAAAATAATTTCAGCATCAGGTATGGCAGGTTATTATTCTAATAATTTGATAGTCAGTAAAAAGATGAACTCCAGATTATATATGTGTGGAGATTTTGAAAATGAAGCAAAAATAAATGAAGGATTGATGGCACCTAGAGTTGGTATTGCAGCCTGTCATGAAGCGAACATGGCACTTAGACTGATTTTAGGCGAAGAAGAAGTTTAAAGCAGCTTACAGTTATGAATTATAAGTTATGAGTTGGTTATAAAATCGCAGTAATAGATTTATAAAATAATATTTTGAAAACTCTATATGTTTTTCCTTTAACTTTTAACTTATAAAATTAATTATTTTAGATAAATTAGTGTTTTCAACATATTATATAAATGTTTTGTAAGTTTTAAATATTGAAGAAAATATATAGTAAGGAGAAAATAAAGTTATGATTATAATTGGAATAACTAATAGAAAATTATGTTTAGATTTTTATGAACAAATAAGAAAAATAGCCAAATCGAAGATAAATTATTTAATGATAAGGGAAAAAGATTTAGAAAGTGGAGAATTATTGGAAACAGCTTTAAAAGTAAAAAAGGAACTTGAGAATACTGATATAAAAGTAATTATAAATTCAAATGAAGAGGTAGCAGAACGAGTAAATGCAGATGGAATTCAACTATCATTTAAAGATTTTTTAGGTATTAACGAGAAGTTTTATACAGAAAATCTAAAAAGTATGGAAGCAACAGGGGATAATTTTAGATTTAGAGGGAAAGAATATAAGAAATATAAAATGATAGGTGTTTCAATACATAGTTTTGATGAAGGGATACAAGCCTATAATTTGGGAGCAGATTATGTTATTTATGGCCATGTATTTAAGACTGATTGCAAGAAAGGGGTTCCTCCTAGAGGGATTAAAGAAATAGAAAAGCTTACTAAAGAAATAGATATTCCTGTTATTGGCCTTGGTGGAATAGATAAGAGTAATTTTAAAGAAGTAATAAATTCAGGGGCAGGTGGGATTGCTATTATGTCAAGTCTTATGGAAGCTGAAAGTCCTAAAGCTTTAATTGAGGAGATAATTGGATAAGGCACAATTAAATAAATAACAAGTCCTTTTACATCCTTGCCTAATGAAAAATATTCAAGGCAACTTTGGAGCTGTTATTTATTTTCATGTGCCTAATTGCAAAAGTACTTGTAAATTCTATATGTTCATTATAAACTTTTTAAGTAAAGATAATTATTCAGTTAACAATTTAAATAAAATAATTAGTATGAATATTGGAGTGCTATTAATATAATAAGGAGAAATAAAATAATGAGTACAATTGCAGGAAAAGGATGCCCTAGGATTATACCAGAGGGAGAGAAAAAACCACTACAGGATATTGAAAAAAGTATCATTAAAGGTTATAGAAAACATATATGGAGCAAGTTTATAAAAGCTGTTAAAGACTATAATTTAATTGAAGAAGGAGATAAGATTGCTGTCGGTATATCTGGAGGAAAAGATAGTATATTAATGGCAAAATTATTTCAAGAATTGCAAAGACATGGTCAGGTGAAGTTTGAATTAGTATTTCTAGCAATGGACCCAGGCTATCATCCAGATATAAAAAAATTATTAATAGAAAACTGTGAACATTTGAATATTCCAATTCATATATATGAATCTGGTATTTTTGATGTAGTTGATAAAATGGCTAAAGATTACCCGTGTTATTTGTGTGCAAGAATGAGAAGGGGATCTCTTTATGCTAAAGCACAGGAATTTGGGTGCAATAAGCTTGCATTAGGTCATCATTACAATGATGTAATTGAAACAACTATGCTGAATATACTATATGGAGGTAATTTTAAAACAATGCTTCCTAAATTGAAGGCAAAAAACTTTGAAAACTTAGAGTTAATAAGACCAATGTATTATATTGAAGAAGAGGATATAAAGAGATTTATAAATTATAGCGGAATATGGCCGCTAAACTGTGCATGTATGGTTGCAGCGGAACGAATAGGAAACAAAAGATATGAAATAAAAGATTTAATTAAAGAATTAAAGAAAAATTTTAATGGAGTAGAAAAATCTATTTTTAAAGCAGCAGAAAATGTTAGTATGGATTCTATATTAGGATGGCAAAAAGGTGAAGAAAAACATTCGTTTTTAGACTTTTATGATGAAGAATAAGAGAGTGTGTATGAAGGTATTTATTAATCTTGGAATTTATGATATATTATAGTTAATATGTGGATAGAAGAGAGGAGAATGAGTTATGGATAATGATTCTATAAAAATTATGGATCCAATTATACTGCTGAGTATGGTTAACATGAAATTAAGAGATCAATATTCTTCTCTTGAGCTTCTTTGCAGTGATTTGGAATTAAACAAAGAGGATATAGTTAGCAGACTTGGAGAAGTAGGATACAGCTACGTCGAAAAGGAAAATCAGTTTAAATAAGGTACATAATAGAAAATTATAAGTTTAATACTGCCTAGAGTATATTTAAGCAAGGTAAAAAGACGAAGAAGGATTAATTTTTTTAAATGTGCCTATAATAGTATTTATATTTAGGTTAAAAAGCTTAGGAGGGTGTTACATGCAAATAAAAAAGACAGGAAAAATAATTACTGTTGTAGCAGCAACAGCAGCTTTGATAGTATCATTAGTTAATGATAAAAAATCTAAGAACATAAATAAATAATGGTAGATTAGCTAATTATTTAATTGTTTAAATGTATTGACAAATAATAGTCTAGTGTATATGATATAAGTATAAAATAAATCCGTTGAAAAGGGATAGTAGTCATGAGACAATGTTAAAGAGAGCTGAAGATGGTGAGATTTCAGTACGGCAGTTAGTGATGAATGGGCCTTTGAGGAGCGATATGAAATCTTTTGAGAGTAGTTTAGCCGTAAGTCGCACGTTATAGCGAATAAGATATGTTAGTATCTGAAATGAGAGGCATTTTGTGCAATTTAGGTGGCAACGCGGATAATCTCCGTCCTATTTATAATAGGACGGAGTTTTTTTTATACTTTTTTATAATGGGGTGTGATGATTATGTTGTGAAAGGAAAGAATTTTAATATAGCAATAAATAAAAATAAAAATTAGCAGGGGGATATTTGAAATGAATACAAAAAGAATGGTAACTAATGCAATTTTAATAGCAATTGGAGCAATACTACATCAAATTACACCACCAATAGTTGGAATACAAGCAGATCTTTCACTGGCAATGCTATTTATGATAGTAGTATTTAATAAAGATTATAAGACTACATTAATATGTGGTATCATTATAGGAATTTTTGCAGCCCTTACAACTAAAACACCAGGAGGTTTAATTCCTAATATTATTGATAAATTTGTAACATGTAATGTTGCGTTTTTAATATTAATGCCATTAAGAAATAAGATCAGTAAATTAAAACAAATATCAATATTATTACCTTTAGGTACTTTAATAAGTGGAGCAACATTCATAGCGGCATTAGCAACTATAGCAGGATTACCTGCAGGATTTTCGGTTGGAACTATATTTGTATTTACAGTTATTCCAACAGCTGCAGTTAATACAGTGTTAGGAATTATTATATTTAAAATAGTTGAAAAAATTGCAGTATCTAACGGAAGTTACGCAATACAATAGGATTTTTAAACAATAAAAAGGAAAATGTATCCTATGAGATGAAGGAGCATTTTCCTTTTTTTAGTTATTGTTGTTTCTTTATAAAATGAAATTCTTCAGGGGTATTTTCATCTATTATCTTAAATTCATATCCATTATCTTTGTAATATTTAATTATTTCAGGAAGAGCTTTTACAGAGTTTTTACTCATATATGCGCAATGCATTAATAGTACAACAGGACTCTTATTGCTCTTTGAATTTTTTATAAATACACTAGGACTGGAACCAGGATGTGCACCATCTCCACTATCAGTATTCCAATCATAAATTTTTAGATTATTTTTATGTAATAAATCAACCATAGATTGAGAGAGTTTATAACAGTTATTATTGCAGCCAAAAGGAAATCTTAAAATAGTAGGTTTAAAGCCGACTATAGAATTAACAGCTTCTTGAGTGTCTAGCATTTCTTGCAGAAATATTTCATTAGATGAATAAAGGCGGCTTCGTTTATGACTCATGCTATGAAGTCCTAATGCATGGCCTTCATCATACATTCTCTTAACCAAGTCTTCCTGACCCTTAATTTGTTCTCCAATCAGAAAGAAAGTTGCGTGAACAGACTCATTTTTCAGTATATCTAAAACATTTTTTGTGACTTTTCCAGCAGGACCATCGTCAAATGTTAAGTAAATAACTTTTGTTTCATCGGCATAAACATTAAAATTTGTAAAATTTAAATAACTAATAAGCGTTGTAATTATTAATGTAAATAGAATAATTTTTTTAAAAAAGTTTGAATTCATATAATCACCTTCATAAATATTTTGTATAAGAGTATTATGTCCTTCAATTAAATTTATATTATAAGAAAAGAAAATATCCTGATAAGTAAATAAATCAATGTAAAATAATTTGGTAAAATAAGATATATATGTAATAGAAGTAAAAAATAATAAAATAAATTAAAATTAAACATAATATACTCTGGTATAATGTTAAAAAATGGTATATTATAAATGAATAGATAAGCAATATTCATATGGAAAAGGGATGAATTAATATTGAAAACTGTTAATAATAAATATCTAATTGAACAGGAATTGAATATTGAAGAAAATTTTTTAAATTACCTTGTATTAGACTCTGAAAAAAATGAGAGGTATATATTATGTGTTTTAAAGAATAATTTTACATATGAAAAAACAAGAGAATATTTGTTGAGCAGATTTAGGACAATTAAGAATTTAAATTTTGATTATATTGTTAATATAATTAGAATTGAAATAATTTATAGTCTAAATGGTATAAAATTAGATAAGCCTCAATATGGTTACTTAATGGAATATGTCCCACCTAAAGCGGATATTCAGGTGTATTTTAAGGAATGTACTTCAAATAAAAAACTTGATATATTAATGGAATTATGTGCGGCTATAAATACACTAAATATGCAAGGGTATATTTTTGAAGATATTACATTAAGAGATATAATGCTAATCTCTGATTATAAAACAGGTATTAGAATAAAAATAAAAAACTTATTGCAAAATGAACTGAGAAAGTTTAACTTATTAAATTCATCCGTAAATGCATTACCTTATCAATATAACTATGAGAATAGAAATGAAGGAAGTCTTCAAAAAGATAATATTGGACAAGTTATAAATTTATTCAATGAAATATTCACAGATGAAGAAATTGAAAATAATCTAAAAGAACTAAAACATATAAAAAAGACATACAATCAGGTTAATACAATAAATAAGTATTTTAAGCTTAAATATTTTATAAAAGATATTAATGACAGAATGCATAAAAATTATAAAATCTTTATTAAGGATGCATTAAATAAACTTCAAACTGATTTAGATATGATTGGGATGGAAGAAGAGATAAAAATAGTAGAAAAAAACTTCCAAAAAATACTTGAGAATAAAGAAAAATATAAAATAATAGCTTTTAGAGGAGAAGATGGAAGCGGTAAGAGCAGGTTCTTACAGGAGATTAAGTATCGTATAGAAAACAAGTATTTTAAAGATTATATATATGTCCATGATTCGGAAGTCAGTGGTGGAAGTGAAAATAGTATATATAATGATCTCTTGAAATCTTTTTTTAAAAAAGCCGACAAAAGTTTAAGAGATAAATACGAGGTTTATATAAAAAAATTTATATCAATGTTAAGTGATAAAGATCATAGTAATTGTGAAAATAAGCAAAAACTTCAGCTGATTAATAGAATTGGAAAGTTTATAAATGAGTATACAATGACTAGGTCTTTAGTTATATTGATAGATAATTTGGATCAAAAAAATGAGTTTTTTAAGTTATTTATAAGATATATTTCTTTAGTTAGTAATAACTTAGAAAATGTGATGATAGTATTCACTATGAATGAAACTATAAGTGATATAAATTTTTTAAGATATATTAAAAATCTTAAAGAATTAGAACAATATGAGGAATACAGAATAAATTATTTTAATCAATACAATACTGATAAAATGATTAAAGGAATGTTAAATACCAATAAAGGGATTAATAAACTAGTTGTAAAAGTATATTCTGAGACACTAGGAAATCCTCAATATATCAGCAGCGTAATAAAAGAATTATATGAGAATAAAAATTTATATTTTGATGAAAATACTGGAGAGTGGAAGACAAAAATCAGAGTAAAAGACATATTAATACCAAGAGCCTTGGAAAAAAGATTAGAAATGAGTTTGTCTTCTTTAGAGAGAAGAGAAGTAAGAGTTTTAAAAAAAATGTCTATTTTCGAAGCACCATTATCTGAAAAAATAATATTAAAATATATAATAACAGATTTTGAGGAAGAAGTTTATAAAAAATTAAAATCTAAAAAGTATTTAATTGATAAAATAAGTGATCAAGGCATACTTGTAGGATTTTCTAATAATTTATTAAGGAATATGCTGTATTTAAAATTACATGAAGAAGAAAGAATGGAGATGCATTGTAAAGCATCTGAATTTATGGAAGAAGTTTTATATGAAACAGATTATTATATAGAAGAATTTTTATTACAATTGGAGAAAAGTAAGAATTATGAGAAAGCGTATTTTTATGCTATAAAATATGCAAAAGTACAAGAGATTTCCGGAGGTTCATTGAAATCAAAAATGTATTATGAAAAAATATTAAAGTATCCATGTAACTTAGGCAAAAGTGAAGCAGCCATATGTATAGCTGAGTTATATGAAAAGAATTCAGAGCATGAAAAAAGCTTTGAATATTTTGAAAAAGCTAATGTATATGCAATACAAAATGATGAACTTGAGATTGAACTGTATACATTGCTTGAAATGATAATTATAAAGATTAATGATATTACAGATACTGATACGGGAATCGATTATGCGCTTAGCTGTGTAAGAAGATTACTAGATAAAATTTATTATCCTAAAGGTGAGATTTACTATTATTATGCGATTTCACTAAAATATATATTAGAATATAACTATGATTTAGCTTTAGAGAATGTGGAGAGAGCAAAAAAGTTATGTGAGGAGAATAAAATAAGGGAAGATATATATGGATGGATAATAACTGTAACAGCTAAGATGTATGCAAGAAAAGAAAATTATGAAGAAGCTAAAAAGTTATGTCTATATGCTACAGACATATTTACAAAAAACAATAATATTAATGGACAGCTATTTGCAAGGCTAAAGTATGTGGAACTCTCTAAAGAAGAGCGAGAAGAAGATGAAGTAATTTTAATAAAATATTTAGAGCTAAGCAGATTAAGTAATAAACATAAGGTTTATAAGAAAGAGATACTCAGTTTAATATATATTGCAAATATATATAGACAAAAGGGAAAGTATATTGATGCAGAGAAGTATCTTTTAAAAGCATTAGAAAGGGAAAAAGAAGAAGGAATAAATTTTTATTCTTTTAATATTTGCAATGAACTTTGTATGATATATATAAAGTCTGGAAAAATTAATTTAGCAGTAAAATACTATAATATGATTAGGCAAATGCAAAAAGCGATTAAGCTGCCAGAAGAACAAATTATAAGTTTTAATTATACATATGCACTATATAATTTATTAGTTTGTAATTATGATATGGCATATGACTATTTAAAAGAAGTATACGGTTTAATATTTAATACTAATAATTTTTATCATAAAGTTATGATATGCAAATATTATGAGCTCATATTATATAAATGTAAGTGTGATGAGGATATTAAAAATGTATATAGTAAGTTAAATAATAAAATTGAATTACTTAATAAACCTGATGTTGAACTTGAAATAAGGTTAAGTGCAATTAAAAGAATATTGAACCTTGGATATAAAGAGCTAGCTAAGGATCTGTTTTTTAAAATTAAAGAATACCCTAGAGATTATAATGTAGAAGGAGTTTATATATACTTAGAGTTTAACTTAAAAGATAAAAATTGTTATAATTTTCTTATTAACAAAGCTTTAAAGGTATGTGCATTTATTAGCAATCAAGAGACTAAGGCAGATTTATATGCTGCAGTCGGAAAAAAATATAATGAACTTAAATGTTATGATTTAGCAATTAACTATTATTATGAGGCTATATCTTTGCATATGGATGTAATTAATTCATTACCGGAATATGATAAATTATCATATATAAATAATAGTGATTTGTTGAAGCTTCGAAGTTTATTTGCAAGATGTTTAAACTATGATTTAAATATGAGAATGAGTTTTAAAGAGACGCATTTTATAAAAAATACTGAAGAGATAAATAGAATTTTAATGGAATTAAATTTAGAGAATATATTAAAAAATGAAGAATTTTTTAAGCTGGCGCAAAGATTATATGAAAAATGCTATTATAATGATTTAAATGATGCGTTTAAAGTGTTTGAACAATTTTCAGGTGACACAATTAAAAATATGGAAAATATAATTAAATATATATCCAGGTTGGTTTTGGCTGATAAGGCGATGATTATTACAGAAAGCAATGAAGGTGGAAATGATATTATATGCACCTATAGAATTAATGATAAGAATGAAATTAATAAGTATTTTTCATTAAAAGTTGATACAGAAGAAGATGTTTTTATTATTTGTAATAATGATACTAGGTTCTATCAGCTGGATAATAAAATATTAAAAGATGGAATAAAGTCTTGCATGTATATGAAAATTATAAATAGGGAAGAAACCATGAATAATAGACGGGGAGTTAATGCAAGATTAATTCTAATTGCAGATAATGCAATTAATTATATTAATAATCAATCTAAAATAACTATAGAAAAATTTAAGCCATTTTTAATATTTCTATTAGAGAAATATTATCTAACAATAAACTCTGCATTAGATAAGCTTACAGAGGTATATAATAGAAAATATTTTGAAGAAGCTTTACTTTTCTTATTAGATAAGGAAAAGTTAGAAGAAAGTAAATTTGCTGTGATGATGTTTGATATTGATGATTTCAAAGGAATAAATGACACATATGGACATCAAACAGGAGATGAAGTGTTAGTAAGGCTTGTAAAAGAAGTGAAGAAGTGTATTGGCAAGGATGACATTATTGGAAGATACGGTGGAGAAGAATTTATAATACTTTGTCCAGATATCAATGAAGAAGAAGCAATTAGAAAGGCAGAAAATATTAGGCTTAATGTTGAAGAAGCGAAAATTTTAGGTGATAAGAGAAATGTTACCATAAGTATTGGAATAGCAATGAGCGTTAATGAATTATTAAGTAGTGATGAAATGATAGGAAGAGCAGACCAGGCTTTATATAAAGCAAAAAATGAAGGTAAAAATAGATATGTGCTTTGGGAAAAGGAGGAAAGCATCAGTCGTAATATTAATAATGAGCTAGCAGGAGTACTATCAGGTAATATGGCAAAAGATTATAGTTTTGCATTAGATCTTAAAGGAGTAGCTAATTTAGTTAAATACAAAGGGGATAAAATAGACAAAATATATATATTTATTTCAAAAGTAATGCAGGTAATTGAATGCGAAATAGCTACGGTATTTGAGGTTAAAGATAAGAAAATAATTAATAATTATAGTAAACTTAGAAATGAAGATGGCTGGTATACAACTGAAAAGTTTAATTGGAATTTAATTTATAAAGTTATTGAAGAAGAAAAGGGAATGTATTTAATTGATTGGGAGACAATGGGAAACTATAATCAATATGGTATGCCAGAATGGAAGTCTATCTGCATAGCTCCAATAATATGTAATGGAAATATTTTGAGTGTTTTATATCTTTCTATCCCAGTGAATAAAAAGGAGTTTGGATGTAATGAATATAACTTGTTAAATTGCTTTGCAGAAGTAGGTACTCCAATATTTTTAACATAAATCTTAGAAATATAAAAATCATAATCACATAAGAGATTTTTTATCATATTATATTAAAAGAGAAATAATATTTGAAGAGGAATTTCTTATGAGTGATACCACTTCTAAAGATAATAATGAGAAGAGTGAAAATATTGCTGATATAATGTCAGAGCAAAATGAAGAAGCTAAAGTTCTTAATAGCGGTGAAATTATAGTTATATCAATATTAGAATGTGGAGAAAATGAATATTTGCAAGGGGTAAAAATTAACCTATATAAGATAAATGGATTATCTCCAGTTTTAATTGAGTCTAAAGTGACCAATGAAGAAGGTAAGGTTATTTTTTCTAGAGTTGAAGAAGGTTGTTATCGAATAATAGAAATTATAGATAAAAGGTATTTTGAAAAACCTAAATACATTAGTTGGAATGAAATAATTATAGATAACAATAATAAAAAGCAAAAAGTTGTGGTAGTCAATAAAATAAAAAATAATATATCACCTAATAAACATAAACATTGTATATAACTATGCAAAGGCTATATTTAAGATTATGATTTTTTCTTAGATATAGCCTTTATATATACTATTTAGATAGTAGATTTTTATATGTAAATTAAGATATAATCATAAATAGTATAAATTTTAAAAGTAGGTGTTAAAATGAACAATTATATATTAAAGATAAAAAGAATTCATGACAAAGCAATAATACCCAATTATGCTCATGAAGGTGATGCGGGATTGGATTTATATTCAATAGAGGAGCTAGTTTTAAATCCTGGAGAAAGAGGATTAATACATACAGGAATACAAATGGAATTACCTGCTAATACAGAAGCTCAAATAAGACCAAGAAGTGGTTTAGCATTAAAAAATGGTATAACAACATTAAACAGCCCAGGAACAATAGATGAGGGATATAGAGGAGAAATAGGAGTTATTTTAATTAATCATAGCAATGAAGTTTTTAAAGTAGAACAAGGAATGAAAATAGCTCAAATGGTCATAAAACCAGTATTTAAAGTTAATATTGTAGAAGCATCCGAATTATCAGACAGCGAAAGAAGTGAAAATGGCTTCGGATCTTCTGGAACAAGATAAACAACTTTAAACTTAAAATTATGTGGTAACTTATCGAAATAACATACATTTTTATTCCACAGGACTTATGAAATTTTCGCTGGAAAGTTCTAAGTGAAATGTTGTGCCCATTTCTGCATGTTCCTCAAACAAG
The DNA here is from genome assembly GCF_000230835.1 of Clostridium sp. DL-VIII. Lineage (NCBI taxonomy): Bacteria > Bacillati > Bacillota > Clostridia > Eubacteriales > Clostridiaceae > Clostridium > Clostridium sp. DL-VIII. The sequence continues at coordinate 5,673,678 of NZ_CM001240.1, read as the reverse complement.
TTGAGGACAAGCAGCAAATAGAACAACCTTTAGAGGAAACTCGACTCACGTTCGTTCGCTGAGTAAGTGATTCACACAAAATCATAGATTTTGGTTCTCTACTTAACAACTTTCATAAGCTTAATTTCAAATGCCTGTTTCATAAAAATGTATGTTATTTCTAGTATAAGTACACACAAAAGTTTGGCTAAGATGAAAAATTATTCTATGTAGAAGTAAAATTTATGAATTGTTTATAGATATCCAAATTAAGAAATAGATTTGTAGAATGAAATATATACTATACCAGAAAGGAAAGGTACTCTTTTATGCAGTGTTACATTAGAGAATTGGTTGTAGGTATTTCTTCATCAGAAGTTGTTCCATTTTTGCTTGTCACGAGCTTGTCTTGGGAGCATGCTAAAATGGTGCAACTTTTGATGTTAGAAATCCACAACCAATTCTCTTGAGTAACCGAAATAATAGAGTACCTTTCCTTTCGGTTAGTTATCACATAACTATAAGTTTAAAATAGTATATCTATAAGGTGCAAATTATAATTTAAGACAAACATTGAATCTACATGGATTGTAGTATCCGTCTATGATTTTCCAATCTTGAAAGTCTTTTTTATCATAAAGTAAGTGTTCTTCTCGATGAGAAGTTATAGGTAAGTCCCCAATAAAGATTGCTTCTTTAGCAACTCTTTTTAATTCAGCAATCGCTTGTTTAGCATATTCTTGATTCGGGAAATAATGAAATGCTCCAAAACAAAAGACTTTATCAAAAGTTTTATCTTTAAAAATTAAATCATTTGCTTCACCATGTAAGACTGAATTATTAAGTAGTTCTATATGCCTTTTTACAAGGGATGTAGAATAATCTACCCCAATATATTCACCACATTTTATATATTGAGCTAATCCACCGGCTCCGCAGGCTACCTCTAATACTTTATCGGTTTCTTTGATGTCTAATTCTTCAACAATTTTTTTCGCAATTTCCTTTACATTAGCAGTAGTATCTTCATATCCATCTAATTCTTCCAGTGAAGTAGTGTTGCCATTACCTTTTCTCTCCCAAACTTCTTTCCAATAAGACATATCTTCCATAATACACATTCCTCCTAGTTTTATATTTTTAGAATTAAATTCTTAAACAAAAAAATGTATATGTTGCAATTGTAAACTGTACATTGGGAATTGCAATATATATAAATAAATTAGCTACAAGGTTCAAATAATGAACAAGATTATATTATCATCGTTCAATGTTCACTACAATAAGTTCACGGAATAAGTTTAATAATCAGTGTATTCTGAATCTTTGTGAATCTGCAAGTTAAAGTAGAAATATGTTGAAAAGCGATAAAAAACGGTTTATAATGAGTATATAATTAGAAAAATATATAAAAGAGAGATAAATATGGTAAAAAGCATTTGCAAAAAAATTATAAATAATATTGCAATTGATGGAAAATATAGTGGGGAACAACTTGAGCAAATGGAATATGTTTTGGTGACTATTGTATTTGAATTGATAAAGATAATTTCAGTAATAAGTATTTTCTCATTATTTGGATATTTTGATAAGGTTATCATTATTATCGTGGTAATGTGTGTAATCAAGCCTTTTATAGGAGGATATCATGAAGATACCCAGATTAAGTGTTTTATAGTTACACTGTTAGTTACATCTGGAATTCTAATTTTAAGCTTACAATGTAATCTTAGTTTTATAGGAAATTGTATCCTAATCTTTTTGAGCATATTTTGTATATGGAATCAAGCTCCAATAATAAATCCAAGAATGCCAATAACACGCCCACAATTAATCAAAAACAATAGAATTAGAGGACTATATACTTCAATAATATTTGGATTATTGTCTATAATCTTATATAATTATAGTAGTTATTATGCATTAATAACGTGGACTATGTGTATTGAGACAATGTTAATGTTTAATAAAAGGGAAAGTTAAATCTATTTTTACTAATTTAAAAATACAAGTTTTTCATAAAAGGTTAAAATTATTACATAAGTTAAAAGATATAGGGGCGCTGGGTCACGTTGGAACCAGCATTATTTTTGCGCTCATGTGTTGAAAAATACCAAAATTAGTGAAGAAATTAAGATGAAAGTATGGTTCAAAATAAGTTAGGGGGGCACAAATTGGCGTTAATTAGCATTTGTATGATGACTTCGATATTTCAGTCAATAGCATGTACATATACAATATTCAGATGTGTGGATAAAAAAGAAGAAGAAAATAAAAAGAAACTAGTTATAATAGCATTGTTATTTTTTTTAATAAGTCAATTTTTTATGGAATCATTTAAAAGTAATCCAGAGATAACTATATTTTCAACTCATATAACAGGTTTAATTTTGCTGTCCATATTATATAGAAAGAATATTTGGGGTGCATTAACAGCATATACAATGACTTATTTTATTTTAGGAATATATTATGTCATATTTGGAAATGTGATTTTTAGATATGTAAAAATGATATTGCCACAAGAGTATATAAATTATGAAAAAATATTTATAATTTATATTCCAGCATGGATACTGTTATTAATATATTTTAAGTACATAAGGAATGTAAAACAAATTTATAAGTTTATAGTTTATGAGCAAATTTCTATATTATTCTTAATAATGAGTTTTATTATAGACTTTATATTAGGTTCCTATTCAGTTGAACTTACAGAAAAAAATCAATTGATAAAAAACATTGTTTATATGATATTCTTTATATCATTTATAGTAACATTAGTTTATTTTTGGAAAGTTCATCAGAAATCTATACAGATATATAAATTAAATGAAGCTTTAGAAACTAAAAATAATGAACTTAGAAAAATAAAACATGATTATGGAGCACAGATTTCTTATTTATATGGACTTTGCCTAATGAAAAGATATGAAGATTTAAAGAAATCCTTAAAAGATATTATAAATAATAATGAATCAACACCAACGGCAGTAGAAGTGAGTATGGATAATAAATCAGTGCTGTCACTTGCGCTTAAACCAGCTATAGATCGAGGAATACATGTAATAATTGAAGAAAATTGTGATTTTTCATTTATAAAAATGAATGAGATTGAATTTTATAGAGTGATATCAAGTATAGTAAGTAATGCAATTAGAGCGATGAATGGAGAAGGTGTAATAATTGCGAGAAGCTATGAATATTTAGGACATATAGTAGTGAGGATAGAAAATAATGGGCCTAAGATACCAGAAAGCCACTTAAGTGAAATTTTTAAAGCTGGATTTACAACAAAAGAAAACAGTGATAACAATCGCGGATATGGATTGAGTATAGCAAAAGATTTGGTAGAAAGCTATAATGGAAAAGTATATGTTAAAAGCAATGAGTCTACTACCGAATTTAAAATAGTACTACCTATTATATAGAGTTAAGAAAATTACAAGAGACAAGAAATTAATATAAACCTAAATAATAAAGAGGATTTGAATATTATAATCTTCTTTATTATTTAGGTTTATTATATTTTAAAAAGAAAAATCATGATTTGTAATTAGTTTATCCAAGTTTAGATAGAAAAATAAAAATTATTTTGAAAATTCAGAACAATAGTTGTAAAATTATAGTATAAGAAATAAAAATTAACAATTAGGAAGGGGTGTTATGCATGTATAAGATAACTAATAAAAAAAGCCTTACAAATAATATATTTCTTATGGATATAGAAGCTCCAAGAGTAGCTAAAGCTGCGAAGCCTGGACAATTTATCATTATAAAAGACGACGAAATGGGGGAAAGAATTCCTTTAACAATCGCAGATTATGATAAGGAAAAAGGAACAATAACAATAGTTTTTCAAACTGTTGGCCAAAGTACAAAGAAATTAGCAGAATACAATTCAGGTGAATATGTAGCTGATTTTGTTGGGCCGCTTGGTAAACCAAGTGAATTTATACATGAAAGTGTAGAGGAGTTAAAGAAAAAAAAATTTATATTCATAGCAGGTGGAGTTGGCGCAGCACCAGTTTACCCACAAGTAAAATGGATGCATGAAAATGGAATTAAAGTAGATGTTATATTGGGGAGCAGAAGCAAAGATTTATTGATATATGAGGAAGAATTAAAACGTGTATCAGGAAATCTTTATGTAACAACCGATGATGGATCTTATGGAGCTAAAGGGACTGGATCAGATATGCTTAAGGAATTGATTAATAATCAAGGAAAAAAATATGATCAAGCTGTTATTATCGGACCAATGATAATGATGAAATTTACTTCTATGCTGACTAAGGAATTAAATATTCCGACTACAGTAAGTTTAAACCCTATAATGGTTGATGGTACAGGCATGTGTGGAGCCTGCAGGGTAACAGTCGGAGGTGAAGTTAAATTTGCATGCGTTGATGGACCAGAATTTGATGGACATCTAGTAAATTATGATGAATCAATGAGAAGACAAGCGTTGTATAAAACTGAAGAAGGCAGAGCTAAGCTTGAAGCTGAAGAAGGAAATACACATAGTCATGGCGGCTGTGGATGCAGGGGTGATAAGTAATGGATATGAATGAAAGAATGGTTAGAGTACCAGTAAGAGAACAAGATCCAAAGGTTAGAGCCACAAACTTTGAAGAAGTTTGCCTTGGCTATAATGAAGCAGAAGCAACAAAGGAAGCTTCAAGATGCTTAAATTGCAAAGTGCCTAAATGCATAGATGGATGTCCAGTATCAATAAATATTCCTGGCTTTATAGCACATATTAAAGATGGCGAATTTGAAGAGGCAGCAAAGGAAATTTCAAAATATAGTTCGCTTCCAGCAGTATGTGGAAGAGTATGTCCTCAAGAAAAGCAGTGTGAGGGTAAATGCGTTATGGGAATTAAAGGAGATCCTGTATCAATAGGAAAGCTTGAAAGATTCACAGCTGACTGGGCTACGCAACATAATGTGGATTTAAGTGAAACAGAACCGAAAAATGGAATTAAGGTTGCAGTTATAGGAAGTGGACCATCAGGTTTAACTTGTGCTGGTGACTTAGCTAAAAGGGGATATGATGTAACAATTTTTGAAGCACTTCATAAAGCTGGCGGAGTATTAGAATATGGTATTCCAGAATTCAGGCTTCCAAAAGATAAAGTAGTTAAAAATGAAGTAGAAAATATAAAAAAACTTGGTGTTAAAATAGAAACTAACGTTATAATTGGACGAACTATAACATTAGATGAATTATTTGAACAAGAAGATTTTAAAGCTGTGTTTATAGGATCAGGAGCAGGTCTTCCAAAATTTATGGGTATACCAGGAGAGAATGCTAATGGAGTTTGCTCAGCTAATGAATTCTTAACAAGAGTAAACCTTATGAAGGCAGCAGTAGACGGATATAGTACCCCAGTAAGAATAGGAAAGAAAGCTGCAATAGTTGGTGGTGGAAATGTTGCAATGGATGCAGCAAGAACTGCATTAAGACTTGGAACTGAAAGCCATATAGTTTATAGAAGAGGAGAATCTGAGCTTCCAGCAAGAGCAGAAGAAGTTCATCATGCTAAGGAAGAAGGAGTAATATTCGATGTTCTGACTAATCCAACAGAAATATTAGTAGATGAAAATGGATGGGTTAAAGGGATGAAATGCATAAGAATGGAACTTGGTGAACCTGATGCATCAGGTAGAAGAAGTCCTGTTGAAATTCCAGGCTCAGAGTTTATTATGGAAGTAGATACCGTGATAATGTCTCTTGGAACCTCTCCAAATCCACTAATCTCGTCAACAACTAATGGACTCGAAATTAATAAGAGAAGATGCATTGTAGCTGAGGAGGAAACAGGCCTTACTACTAAGGAAGGTGTATATGCAGGTGGAGATGCAGTAACAGGAGCAGCAACAGTAATCTTAGCTATGGGAGCAGGCAAGAAGGCTGCAAAAGCTATTGATGAACATTTACACAAGTAACAAAGTATTCAAAAGAACATTTTAGAATAAAGATATATATTGGACATTTATTATAGTAAGAATTTTAAGTGGAAATTCTAAGTTTTACTTATTAATTAGGCACATGAAAATAAATAACAAGTCCAAAGTTGCCATGGATATTTTTCATCAGGCAAGAAGACAAATTGCCCTCATAGCAGGCTATTAGGTTAATTTGTCGACGTAGGATGATGGAAAATAGGCTGGCAATTGACTTATTATTTATTTGATTGTGCCTTAACTAGGTAAGTGTCCTTTTTAATTAAATATATCAATAATATCAGACATAAATTATTAATATCGTTATTTATAATTAATTTCGAGTAAATTTGATTTTTTTCTTTGACAAAATAATATTAATAATATAAAATACATATTGTTAATAAAATAACATAGTAATTTTATATAGTATACATAAAACATTTACATAAATAAATGTTAAATGTTTTAGGCGGAGTTTAGTTGTAGTAATAATAGTAGAAAAATATGTAGTAAAGGAAGAAGAAAAATGAACAAAGCAATTAATTTAGTAAAAAGGTTAATTCTATTTTTTGTTGGAATGAGTATAATTCAATTTGGAGTTGCACTATTTTTAAAAACTAATATAGGTTCTGATACGTTTACTGTATTCACTCAAGGTCTGGCAAAGTCATTAAACAATACATCTTTAAGAGATTTTGCTTTAGTTAGATGGATAGCTGGTGTTCCAGAAGTAACTCCAGGGATCGCCAATATGATTATATTGGTTACATTATTTGTAATTATACTTATAGTTGAAAGAAAAAGAATAAATATAGGAACATTAATCTGCGTAGTTGGTGTAGGGCCTATAATAGATCTTGGAGTAAAGGTAGTTTCATATTTCCCAGTAGATTCTTATAATTATATTGTAAAAGCAATATTAGTTTTAATAGGATGTTTTATAATCGCTATAGGTTTTTCAATACAATCTGCAAGTAATTTGGGCGTTGCTCCAAATGATATAGTTCCATTTATAATTCAAGGAAAAACTAATATGCAGTATCGTTGGATTAGAATAGGATTAGATGCAGGATACTTAATAATTGGATTTATTCTTGGAGGAACAATTGGAATAGGAACAATATTAGCACTTGCATCAACAGGACCGTTCATACAATTCTGCCTTCCTTATGGAGAAAAACTGGTTAAGTTAATAGTAAAAGAAGATGCTGAAGAAAATCAACAAGAAAATGCAACTGTTAATGCACAAGTAAATTATTAATATATTTAAGGTTTTAAATACGAGGCTGTTTAAAGGAAATTTACATTTATCTTTAAATAGCCTCTTTTATGTTTTTATATATAGAAAGTTGTCAAAGTAATCATCTACATACATTATTAATGAAATATTTTGGATAAATATAGAGAATAACAATCATTACCTGTGTTGAAAATTGGAATGAAAAGTGTAATAATGTAATTGTCATAATTGATGTTATTAATGTAATTAAGTGTATTAAAATGCTAACTTATGTAACATTTAAATTTATATATATGTTACAATAATAAAATTATATTTAGGATGTCTATCCGCTAAGTAAATATCTAAATGTTAAATGTACAAAATCAATTGCAACATATATATGTAAATCAATAATTATATATTTGATGATGAAGTTTATAAACAATAGGTTAAGGCATTTATTATTATAAGTTAACCTAATATTAAAAGCTGGTAATGCTAGGTAAGGGGGGATATTAAATATGCGAAATGCAGAAAATGAGATGATATTTTATGGCTTAGATAATATAAATAATAAATTGGATGAATTAGTAGAAACATTAAATTTAAAAAGCCAGTGCTTTGAAATAAAGCTAATTGTATCAGAAGCACTTAACAACTCATTTGTTCACGGGAACAAAAGTGATAAAAATAAACCTATATATATGAAATGGGAATTAGATGAAAAAAAATTAATATTAACTGTAACAGATTGTGGAAGCGGAATTGAAAATCTAGAATCACATAAAGAAATAAATGAAGATAATATTCTAGAAGAGAGTGGACGAGGGTTGTATATTATAAGATGTTATACTGATGAAGTAGAATTTAAAGACAACTCTATAATTATGAAAAAATATATTTCATAGCAAAATAATAAATTTTATTATTTTTTTATAAGCAGAGGAGGAAGTCTAGTGAAAATTTCTTTAAAAATAAAATTAATGATTGCATTTTTTTGTATGATTACTATACCAATGGGGGTATTAGGAGGTATATCATATGAGATGTCAAGCAAATCCATACAAGCATCAGTTCAGCAGCAATTAGATGAACAGGCATTGAGTACAGGAAATTTAATTAATGATAAAATAGATTCTTTAAAACGTACTTTAGAAGTAGCTAGCTTAAATGGAGATATTAATAATGCACTCAAAAATTTAAGCCCAGAAAATAAGGAAAAGGCCTATAATTATATCAAAACTGTTCAAGATAAAAACAAAGATAATATGGAAGTATTAATTATTACTGATATAGCAGGAGATGAAGTTATTAATAATCAGTCAATAGAACCTGACGTAGATTTAAGTGACAGAGCATACATAAAAGAGGCACTTAGTGGAGAAGAAACCGTTAGTGATGTATTAATATCTAGAACTACAGGAAATGAAGGTATTTCTATAGCTTATCCAATTAAAGATGGAGATAAGATCATTGGAACTTTAGTTGGAAGTATAAATTTTGAAAGCATTTCAAATTATGCATCTAAAATAAAAATTGGACAAACAGGATATGCATTTATTACTGATAAAAACGGATTGTATGACTATCATCCTGATAAAAGTAAAATTTTAAAGGAAAGTGCAAGTAATGATTTAATTTCTATGATTAATCAAGTGAAAGATGGAAAGGCTGTTGATGGATTTTATAATTCAGATAATGTGAAAAAGTACGTTGTTTTTCAGTCAGCTGATAAGTGGATAATTGGGCTTACAGCAGATTATAATGATTATATGTCACCAGCTCTAAGCATTAGAAATTATACAATTGGCATTATGCTAATATCTATTATTTTAGCTATGTTATTAGCATACTTGTATTCAACTAAAGGAATAATTAATCCTATTAATAAACTGGAAGCTCTAATGAAGCTTGCAGGAGAAGGAGATTTAACTGTTAAAGCTAAAGTAGATAGAAATGATGAAATTGCCGAGCTTGAAAAATCTTTTAATAACATGATAGGGCATCAGGATCACATAGTCAGAAATGTTTTAGAGGCGTCAGAGCAATTAACGGCAGCCTCAGAAGAAATGGCTTCATCTTCAGAAGAAATAAGCGCCACTACTGAGGAAATAACTGCAACCATAAATCAAGTTGCAGAAGATGCAGAAAAACAAAATGCATCTATAGTTGAAATCTCAACAGTTTTAGTACAATTGTCAAGTTTAGTACAGCTTGCACAAAATAGAGCTGAAGCAACAACTTCAAATGCAACTAACACAATGAACGTGGCTGAGTTTGGAAGAGGAAAAGTAGAAGAAACAGTAAAGGCAATGAATGTTATTAATAGTGGAAGCCAGGAGACAGCAGAAGCACTTGAAGCTTTAAATGGATTATCTGCTAAAGTTGATGGAATAGTAAATACTATAAATGATATTGCAGGGCAAACGAGTCTTTTAGCATTAAATGCATCTATAGAGGCAGCCAGGGCAGGAGAACATGGTAAAGGCTTTAGTGTTGTAGCTGAAGAAGTAAGAAAATTATCAGAAGAAACAAATGATAGAGCAAAGGAAATAGCTACATTAGTTAGTGAAATGATTAAGCAAACACAAAATGCTGTAAGTTCAATGGGAAGAGCAAAGGCTGAAGTTGATAATGGAGTAAGAATAGTATCAGAAACAGATAAAGCTTTTGTAGATATAAGAAATGCTATAGAAAAGATAGTTAAACATGTTGGTGAAATACTTGAGATCACAAGTGATGAAGTTGCATCTTCAGATAAAGTTGTTAAATTAATCAATGAGATAGCCACAGTAACTGAAAGTAATACTGAAAATTGTGAGAATGTATCTTCAGCATCAGAAGAACAGGCAAATGCAATAAATAATTTCACAGCAACAGCGCAGGAGACAAGTGCAATGTCTGAAGAATTAACTAAACTTGTGGAAAGATTTAAACTATGAGGTGATAATGATGGAAAATAGTACAGTTATAAATATACCTAAAAATTTCATTGTAGATGAAGTAGCAAGCTTTAGAATTGAAATAAATAAGTTGATAGAAAAAGGGCAGAAAAATTTTGTTTTCAACTTTAGCCAATGTGATTTTATAGATAGTACAGGCCTTGGCGCATTAGTATCTATTTATAAAAAGTGCGTAGAAAAAGGTGGAAGCATTAAATTAAAGACATTAAGACCTGAAGTAGAAAAATTATTCAAATTAACAAGATTAGATAGAGTATTCGAAATATGCCCTTAGTTAGTACATAAATATAGATATCCAACTTTATAGGTAAACAACTTTGATTTTAGAATTAGGTGGTGGCTTACCGAAATTACATACATATTTGTTCCAGCGGACTTATGAAATTTTCGCTGGAAGGTTCTAAATGGGAGCTTGTAACCATTTCTGCATGTTCCCGAAGCAAGTTCGTGACAAGCAGTAAATGGAACAAGCTGCAGAGGAAACTCGACTCACATTCGTTCACTGAGTAAGTGATTCACACAAAATCATAGATTTTGGTTCACTACTTAAGAACCTTAGAGTAGCTCAATTTCAAATGCCTCTTGCACAAATATGTATGTAATTTCTGGTGTAAGCATACACAAGAATTCAACAACTATGAATAATTAGTCTGTATAATAAGGCTAATGTATAGTTTGTTTATCTATATGTTTATATGTTTTGTAGTAAAAATTAAGATAAGTAATGTTGAAAGGATTTCTAGTTTATGTGTGAGGAAAAAGACGGAACCGAGGCTTTGAATTTGAAGAAAAGTGAAAAAAATTATAATGTCACAAATGCTATTACGAGCAGGGAACAGCAGCTATTGGAAAAGGAGATAAGTGGGGTACTTAATGGAATTCCAGATATAATAAAAGTGTATAATCCTGATTATACAATAAGTTTTTTTAATGAAGCTGGGTATAATTTTTATAGTAAAGTGCCAAGTGAAATTAAAGGTAAAAAGTGCTATGAAATTTTAGGAAGAAATGAAAGATGTTTAGATTGTTCCTTTGAAGAAGTTGTAGAAAATAAAAATATGATATCAAAGGAAAAATATATTCCAGAATTAAATAAATTTATGGATGTCTGCTATAGTCCAGTTTTAGGTGAGAACGGAGAAATACTATATATTGTAGAAAGACTTAGGGATGTTACAGAAAAGAAAATATTAGATAAAATACGTAAGGAAAGTGAAGATAGATATAAACAAGTTATCAACAGCATACCAGATGCTGTAGTTATAATTGTGGATAATTTAATTGTTTTAGCAAATCAGGAAGCATATAATCTGCTAAACTTACTTAATGTAAAGCATGTTGGAATAATAGGAAGTAATATATATAAGTATTTTCAGGAAAAGTACGTGAAATCTCTACATAAGAAATTTAGAAATATATTATTAAATAAAAAATTAAAAGAAATCTCAGATTACGAATTTATTTTCCCAGGTGATAAGATAGCAAATCTGCAAATTTCTTATAGTTACATATCTTATGAAGGAAATCCAGCTATTATTGCAATAATAAGGGATATAACGGAGTTTAAGAAAGAATTAAATAAAGCAGCCGAATTTCAAAGAAAGACTTTGCAAAATGATTTTCCGGCTAAAGATAAAGTTAATATTGCTACAACATATATGCCAGCTAAGACAGTCAGTGGTGATTTCTATCGCATTTATAGAATAGATGAAAATTTAATAGTTGGAGTGCTTGGAGATGTCAGGGGGAAGGGAATTTCAGCAGCACTTAGTATATCTGCATTTGATATGTTATGTGCTCAGGAGATAGCTGCTACTTATGAACCAATGGAAATAGTGATGAATTTAAATAAAAAATTGATAGATTATTATGAAGAAAATTATATTGCAGTATGTTGTTTTAGTATGGATTTTAATAAAGGTGAGCTTAAGGCTGTTGGTGCCGGAATAAATCAATTTATTTTTCAAAGAGATGAAGTTCAGGAAGAAATAGTTGAAGGAACTTTCTTGGGTATGTTTGAAGATAGCGAGTTTTCTGAGAAAGTTATCAAATTTAAACAAGGAGATAAGTTTATATTTTTTAGCGACGGATTAGATTTTATATTAGATGAAGATAAGATTGTGCAAAACTATATGAAAGATGTAAATATTTTTGAATTTAAAAATTACATAGATCAGTTTTTGGATGATACCATATTAGAATTTGGAAATCTAAAGGATGATTGTACTATGGTTGCAATAGAGATAAAATAAATGGTTTCATTTCAAACTGAGTTACAATGTTCCAGTTGACAGTATGCAGTGATTGAGATAGAATAGACTATGCAAGATGAACATTCTTTGAAAATTGAATATGTTATTAAACCATCTTAAACCATGGGGGCGTTTTGGCTTCGACGGGGGTGGGATGGGTTTATTAAGCGAGTCGAGGGAAGCATGTATCCTCGTTAATCAAGTATGCATTAAATGTAAACGCAGAAGACAATTTTGCATTAGCAGCTTAGTTTAAAGCTACTCATCAGCCCTTGCTGCCTACGGCTTGGATAACTGGTGTCATTAAGTAGGAAACGAAGTTTAGCAAAGCTTTGAGCTAAAGGGGTATTTATGAAGCTACCGGAAAGTATAGCTTGTCTAATGGCGATGCTTTTGGGGAATCTTAAAAGTTAGACTGCACTCGGAGAAAGGTAAATTCAGCTGCTTTCGGACAGGGGTTCGACACCCCTCGCCTCCACCAATAAACCCACGAAAATCATTTTATTGGATTTTCGTGGGTTTATTTATGTTTTCTAATAATTTTGAATTATAAATGATGAGCCGATTATAAATAAGTGTGAAATTTAATAGAATATTTAGATAATAGAGAAGAACCAAGTTCAGATGGATGCGGTTTTTCTCTTTTTTGCTTTACGACAATAAGAGTGATTATAACTCTTGTAAATGTATATTTAATAATGTCAGCGAAGCTCTTAAAAATTATTCATCTTTGATGTATGTTTATAATATTGCAAATGAGCCTTTATATTTTGGATTTATATTTAATTATTAAAAAATATCTCATATGGGTGGTAAGATTTTCATTATATGTTTTTTATTGTTTAAAATTTGTAGACAAAAATAGCCAAAAGTGGCATTATTCTATAAAACAGGATGTATATTCTAAATATAAGAATTTTGTAACTATTCAGCTCTAGTAATTTAATTTTTAGTAAGTATAATTTTAGATATGACAAATAAGTGTATCAACTTAACTAATACCCCATGAAAATATCTTAGTTACACTAAGGTCGGATCTAGAATATTTGAAGTAAATGCTGATTTTATACAATCTAGAGCGTTTAATCCATTTTTTCGAACAGTGGATACATATCCACGAATTCTAGTAAATGCTTTTGCACCATCTTTACTTCTAAATGTTCCAGAGATTTTTTGTTTAACTTTAGTCATGCGCAGGTCTCGCTCTGCAAGATTATTATCAAAAGGTATATCAAAGTCATACATAAAGGCAAGTATTTGGTCTTTATATTTACTTAATCTATTAAGTAGATTAAGGCTAGTACTTTTCTTAGATTTCTCTTTGGAGTATGACTCACTATTTGCAATATAATCTTCTTTGAAGCCATCTGCTAGTACGTTAGCATATCTTTTTTCAAAGGTTTCAATTTTATCTAAGGTTAAAGCATTGGCTGTATTCCAAGATAAATTTACTTCTTTTTTTATTTCTATCAATAGATTTTTCATTGGTTCTGCCCATTGTTGTTTTTCTAACTCAGATATACCATTTAACTCTCTTAAAATGTGAGCGTTGCATAAGGCATGATCACAATTAGAATATTGGTGATAAGTCTTCCAGCAGTCGTGAACTGCTGTTCCGGTAAAATTAGATAGAATATTTATATCATCAACTGCTTCTTTACCACGTTTTTGATGTGCTTCATAATATGTATATCTATCATTGGAAGCTACGTGGAGCCATTGACGTTTTTTATCTATAGATATTCCAGTTTCATCAAAATGAACAGCACCTTGAGAATTAATTATTGAGTTTTTTATATTGTCCTCAACGGTTTTTAAGTTCTCATGGCAATAATCATTAAAATTAACCATTGTTCCTTGACTTAAGTTAATACCAAACATATCAAAAATTAATTCTGAACCCCTTTTATATGGAATCAGCTGATATTGAGTTAAATAAACTGATACAGCTTTTACTTTCTCTCCATATTGAAAACTATTAGTTATTCCATCAGGGAATTTACCGGTATTTTTTCTTCTACACTTTGGACATTTTTTCACTTCGGCTCTATGCTCAGTAACTTTAACTTTTATTTCTGGTATGTCCACAACTTGGCGAATAATGTGTCTTTCCGGAGATACATCCTGTAAGGATTCTCCACAAATATCACATTTATCTACTATATGTATTATTATTTCATCTGGATTATCACTAAGTTCAAGAGTTTTACCTTCATGACCTTTCTGACCACCTGGAGTTTTACCAGATTTAGTTCTTAGACTTTTAGTTTTCTTTTTGAAACCATCTGACGATGGTGGTTTGCTACTATTATTACTATTTTTATTAACTTGATTTTCTAACGATTTGACACGCTCATTTAAAGCTTTATTTTCCTTAGAAAGCTGATCTATATTTGCACTTTGTTCCTTTATTTGATTGGATAGTTCTTTAATCAAACCTATAACCTCAGATATTCCTTTGTTATAGATTTCAATGATTTTGCCTTCGCTCACGAAAGTCACCACCTTATCATTAGTTTATACAAGATGTGTTTATAATAACAAAAACTAATGATAATAGAAAGGGTTTTTAGAAATTAATAATACCACTTATATTAAAATTCTTTAATAGCTGAATAGTTACAAATAGAATAGAATTATTAATTATTTCCATTTATGTATGTTTTTATGCGTTTTATTCTATAAATATTTACTTTATTTTATTATTATGTAAGTATGTAATTGTAAGTAGCTGAATAGTTACAGAATTTTTATAAAAGGTTAAAAAATACAATAAATTCACTATTAAGGAGGAAAGGATATTATTTTATAAATATCTTGAATTGTATATGAAAGTAACGGTAATTAGTATGCCTGTTTATCACAAGGTAGACAAGCCTGGTATGGCAATTATACCACCAACAGCAATATACTTGTTGGGAGAAATTTTACGTATAAATGGTCATGAAGTTGACATAATTGATCCATTCTATATAAGGAAACTAAATCCAGTTGAGGATGAGAATTGTGAAAAGCTAATTGATTTTTTTAAGAAGAGATTGAAAAACACAGATTTAGTGTCAATTTCAAGCAATACTTTCAATTGGTCTATGACTGTAATAGCTATAAAAGTGATTAAAAAAATTTACCCTAATAAAAAAATCGTAGTAGGAGGTTTACATCCAACTTATTTCTATAAATATGTATTGGCTAGTACAAAAGCAGATTTTGTACTAGCTGGTGATGGTGAAAAATCATTGCTTAAGTTAGTTAATACAATTGAAACGAATGGAGAATATGCGAATGTGTTAGGCCTTGTCTGGAAAGAGGGTGGTCAAATTGTTAAAAATGGAGAAGCAGAAAGATTAGATAGAGAAGAGATAAAAGAGTTACCGTATCCTAATTTTTCTTATGTACCTAAAGATGTGTATGGGATAATTCCTATAGAGACATCAAGGGGATGTAGATATGGTTGTAGATTCTGCTCAATACCGCATAAGCATAATTGGGTTGGTTATGATGCTGATTGGGCTGCTGAACGTGTATTAAAAATAGTACATAAGTATAAGAAAAATTTTTTGCATCCATATGTATATATCGTAGACGATTGCTTTACAGTTGATAATGATAGAGCAATTAAGATTTTACAACATATATTTGAAAATAACAAAGATATTAGATTAACTATTGAAGCAAGAGCATCTGACTTGAAAAATGAAAAATTAATTGAACTACTAAGTTATCCACAAATTACAAGAGTGGCCATTGGAGTTGAATGTGGCTATAATGAAGGCTTAAAAGCAATTAATAAAGGTTTAACAATAGAATTGCTAGAAGAAAAAATTAAACTATTTGAAAAGTATGATTTAATGAAAAAAGTGTATTTTTCATTTATTATAGGATTCCCATGGGAAACTGTAGATAATTATATTCAGACTATTGATTATGCAGCAAGCATTGTAGAAAGATTTAGATATAAAAATGTAAATTTGAATTGGTTAAAGATATTCCCATCACAAATATGGGAAGAAAGAATGAAGTATGGTATAGATTTGGATGAAAGCGTTTATGACAATCATAACTTTAGTACTGATTTATATATTTTTAAGAGAACTCATCCTAGGGTCAACCGATATGCTAGAGATTTTATATTTGATTATTTAAAGCAATATGAAGAACGAGGCATTTGTCTATTTAATGGATAATAATAAATATAACAAATGATAAATCATTGGATAGACAAAAAATATATATAGATGAGTATAATTGATCTTTTAAAAGTGAATACAGATTAGAGAATTATAATGTTCATATTCGGTTCTCATTGAATAAAAAAACTTAAAGTAATCTGAGGTTTCATTAAAATTGGATCTATAATCAGTGCCTGTTGTTTCCAAAGAGGTATAAAAGATACTAGGAGATTTGAGTGATATAAAAAATTTAGGTCTTAAAGGTCTTGATATATAAGGGTTAAGAAATATGATTAGTCCTAAAAAATGGAAAGGAGGTGATAATTATGCAAAAAAAGAAATATGAAAAGCCTGTAGTAACACATTTAGGCGAAGAAAGAGTTCATGAAGCTGGACTTGTTGCAGTCGTTGTAGTTGTTGCTGCAGTTGTTGCACCAGACTAATGTAGAGTATATTCTCTATACATCCAAAGTTATTATTTGGATGTATAGGGGATATATAGTAATTTTGAAGTTATGAGGTGAATTTACATGAAGTTAATTAAATCGGCACAAATTGATATAACATATAAATGTAATTTTAGATGTAAACACTGTTTTAATTCAAGTGGTGAACATAATAATGGTTTAATAGAAATGACAGAAGACCAAATAATAAAAAATGTTAATGAATTTTTAGAATTGGGAGTCGATTCTTTATGTTGTTGTGGTGGAGAAGCACTTCTAAGAAAAGATATTGTTTACAAAGTGGGGAAAACTGTTAAAAATTATAATGATCAAATAAATGTAGCCCTAGTATCTAATGGGTATCTAATAGATGAAGAAGTGGCTTACAATTTAGCTGAGAATGGTATAAAAAGTGTACAAATTAGTATTGATGGCGCTAACTCTGAAGAACATGATTGGATGAGAAATATGCCAGGAAGTTATGAAAGAGCAATACAAGCAGTTGATAATTTGGTTAAAAATGGAATTAATGTGGAAACTGCATTTGTTCCAACGGAAAAAAATATAAAAGATCTGGGCAATGCTATAGATAACGCATATAATTTGGGAATTTCAAATTTTAGGATACAGCCAGCTATGTCTTTAGGAAGAGCTAAGAAAAATTTAAATGATTATCTTTTAGATTATAATGGCTTTATTAAATATAAAAGTATATTAGATAAAAAGAAGATTCAATATATAAATCAAAACTTTACCATTGAATGGGGAGATCCATTAGAGCACTTAAGATTTATTGATGGAGTAAAAAAATCTAACATTCATGTTGCAGTTAATGCATATGGAGATATTTTAATATCACCATATTTACCAATAGCATTTGGAAATGTAAAGAAAGCTTCTATAAAACAATATATGGATGCTGGATTAAAAGATGTATGGGATAATGAATTTTTAAAAGCTATTATATCTAAAATTCATTCAGTAGATGATATGGATTTAAGTCGTATTGGATTACCTGAAATTTACCTTGATAAAAATATAGATTTGGATTTATTAAATGATAACTATGAAGAAAAAACAAAGAAATTACTGTTAGAGTTGGGGTGGTGAGAATAATGGAAGATATTGAAGTAGTGCAATATTCAGAGGTAGAAGAAGCTTTCAAGTTAATAAAATCAAAAAAATTAGAAAAAAATGATGACTATTTTATTAGTTTTGAAATGGATTTAAAGTCATTTGATGAAACCAGTCTTAGAAGATTACTATTTGATTATAAAATTTTAATTTTTAAGGATGGGAAAGAGGAGAATGCTGACTTTATAATATACAAAGTTCCTGAATTGGAAGAGGATGAAAGTGAAATTACCATTTGGGCGTTTAATACGAAAAATATAAAGTTTTTATCTGATACAATCAACAAAATAAAAAAGGAATATTCTTTTTATTCATGGTCACGTATTAAATTAGATATCTTAAACTGCCAAAGTGATAAGATAAATTTAGATAATATAAAAGGCATTGGATTTGAAAAGGATTTAGTTATCAATAGTAATAAAGAAGAAAATAATAGGATATTATATAGATTATATTATGAAAGGGAGGAGCGTTAATGGAATATAAGCAATTTTTAGATAAGTTAAAAGATAAAGATTTAAATAATTATTATCCTATATTTCAAAAGGAAAAAATTGTAGTTGATGAAAAGAATTGTAACTATCAATTAGTTTTATCTAATTATGATGTTATTTACTTAAGTGAGGTTGCTTATGAAATTCTAAAATATTGTAATGGAGAAAATTCAATAAGCGAAATTATAGATATACTATTTAATATATATGATGTTGAAAAGATTAATTTGAAAAATGATATTCTAATAACTTTTTATGAGTTATGGAATAATACGGTAGTTGAGTGGAAGGATAAGAAAAATATTTTTAGTTCTTTATATATGTATTCCCCTAAGATAGGTGTTGAGTATAAAGTTCCAATATTTCAAGAAATAATTAAAAGATTAAAAGATGAGCATAGTAGATATATATTTAATTCTCATTATAATAAACTTGTTAAGTTTAGTAAACCTTATTTAGAAAAAGGAATTAAATTTTTAGGAACATTATATTTTGATTGTTATGATAATGACAAGTTAAAATTTTCAATAGCATATACACCAGTATACTCTTATCTAACAGGTAAAGAACTTTTAGGCTTTAATATAGAATATATTCTCATTTTAGATGATGATATAGAATTTGTAAAAGAAAACTTAGGAGAATTATTAAAATGGAGTATGACATTTATTAACCTTAATAGCTTAAAAGCAAGAACTGATAGATTGTTTTTCCAAATAGAGTTGTCAAGTGAAAATGGAAAAATAGATTTCCTTAGTTCATTAGGATTTAGTAAAAATCAATGTAATAAGGGAAGAAATATAATTATGGAAAAGTTAATCAAATACTAGTAAAGACTACTTAGAGATTGGAGGAAAATATGAATATTTTATTAACTTTTGTTCCAGCAATGGTTGCAAAAAAAAAATTTGAACTTTGGGAAGCACCTCCAATGGCTTTATATGTTTTAGAGACTGTTTTAAGACATGCTGGTAACAATGTGAAAATTGTAGATCCTTCTGAATATCTAGAGCTTAATGGAGAAGAGGAGCTACCACAAAAAAGTTTTGAGTTATTATCAGAAAAGCTTGAGGGTATAGATTTGGTAGCATTTTCAGTTAATACATTTAATTGGGGAATATCAAAAATAATTATTAATAATTTATCAAAGGAATTCCCTAATTTATTAATAGCATTAGGTGGTTTGCATCCAACAATTTTTGATGAATATGCACTAAATACAACAGGGGCACATTTTGTTATGAGAGGTGAAGGTGAAAAGACATTTCCTGAGCTAGTAAGCTGTCTAGAAAAAGGTGAATCACTAGATTATATAGAAAATCTGTCATATAAAAAAAATGGTAGGATCAAGATAAATAAATCAGCGAAAAGTTTGCCAGTAGAATTCCTAGAAACTTGTGAACAGCCAGATTATTCATTGATGTATCAAAAAGGAGTATATAAAGTTTACCCGGTTGAATCCTCAAGAGGATGTGCATTTAGTTGCGTATTTTGTTCAATTCCACATAGGAATAATTGGAGAGGGTATTCGCCTGAAAACGTAGTTGATAGGGTTGATAACTTAGTGGAGAATATAATAAATTTAGAAGATATTGACCACGTTTTATTTGTAGATGATTGTTTTTCGATAGATACGAAAAGAGCAGCTAAAATATTTCATAGATTATTTGAGAAATATGGAACAAAAATAAAGTACTTTATAGAAGTTAGGGTATCGAATATTATTAAAGGCGATTTATTTTATAATATTCCTAAAGATATGATTTCTGGAATGCAAATTGGGGTTGAATGTGGATATGATGAGGGACTTAAGTTAGTAGGAAAAGGCATTACAGTAGCACAGCTTTGTAAATCACTTGAAATTATGCATATAACTAGTTTTGCAAATAAGATTTTCTTATCTTTCATAATTGGATTCCCATGGGAGGATGAAGCAGATATTAATAAGACATTAGATACTGTTCAATATATAGCTCAAAGGTATAAAGTAGTTTGTAATTTAAATTGGCTTTTAATGTTACCATCAGATTTATGGAGTCAAAGAGAAAAATATAACATTGATGTGGATGAGACAATATATGATGATCCTTTATGGGTTAGTAGTAAAGAAATATTTTACAAAGTACATCCTAAGATTTCAAAGGATGAAGTAAAAAGAGTTGAAGAACGTATTATAAAATTAACAAAATTGAGCCATTCTCTAGTGCTTTTTAAGAAGTTGGAACTTGAATAAGTTAAAAGTTTAAGTAGGAATCTAAAAGCTGAGAGTTGAGTCAGAGATAATTAATACTGATTATAAATCTAGCAAACTGAGAAATATTTTCTATTTGTTTCGTATTTTTAAAAATTTGGTTTTAGGGTAGAAGTTATTGAAATATAAGATTGCATATTCTCATAAAAGCAAAGTTTCTTTTGGGGAGGCAATTACTAAAGTTTAGTAAGAGGGGAAAAAATGAATATATTTGTTTTAAAGATATTAGCACTTTGTTTTATGGTACTTGATCATTTAAATATGTATATGCCAGATATATTTCCAATAGAATTTAGATGGATTGGTAGAATGGCAGCACCAATATTTATATTTTGTTTAGTTCAAGGGATGATTCATACAAGTGCCAGAAAAAAATATATAATTCGTTTGTATGCGGCTTCAGTTGTGTTAGGAATTGAAGAAATAATTTTAATGAATATATTTCCAAATTCTCAACAACCTTTGATGAATTCAATGTTTGCAACATTATTTATAATAGGAGTTTTTATATACATAATTAATTCTGGATTATCTGTTAAAAAGAAGATAATAGCATTTGTAGGTTTTATACTAACTCAAACTATCATAGGATATATAATAACAATTTTATTTATACCAATTAATCAACTTAATACTTTAAGTCAAAGCTCATTGATTGAATATACATCAAAGTGTGAGTGCATCACAAATTTTTTACCTAATTTTATTTATTGTGATGGTGGCTTTCAATGGATTATATTAGGAGTGGGAATGTATTTATTTAGAAGTAACAAAAAGAAACTTACAATTATGTATTGTTTATATTCGTTATTTGAATTTACTAGTACAGCGCTTATAGGAATGACTATGAGTAATTTATTTTTTGTAAATTATCAATGGATAATGATAATTACAGTACCATTTTTATTATTATATAATGGAGAAAAAGGAAAAGGATTAAAGTTTCTATTCTATATATTTTATCCATTACATATAGGAGTAATATTTATACTTTCCAATATTATCTAAAATTAAGGCGAATTTTAATATATCATCATAAATTACACATCAGCAATGATTAAGTTATGATTGTTGCTGGTTTAAAAATTTAATTAAAGAAATGGTATAGTATAATTAACACATATATATATATAATCGATACAAATGTTTTTATTTTTAATTAAATATGGTATATATTTTAACAATTAGGAGGGTATTATGAAGAATGAAATTTTGGAAATTAAGAATTTTTCAAAAATGTATTTAAAGAACAAAGAGGCAGTATCAAATTTTAATTTAATAGTTGAATCAGGAGATATTTATGGTTTTATAGGGCATAATGGAGCAGGAAAAACAACTACAATTAGGTCCGTGGTGGGAGTACTGGACTTTGAAAAGGGTGAAATACTGATAAATGGCAATTCAATAAAAGAAGATCCTATAGCATGTAAATCTGTTTTAGCATATATTCCGGATAATCCTGATTTATATGAATATGTTACAGGTATTCAATATTTAAATTATATTGGAGATATGTTTAATGTAGATATAGAAATTAGAAAGAAGAGGATTGAAAAATATTCAGATTTATTTGAAATAACTAAAAATCTTGGTGATTTAATTAGTTCATATTCTCATGGGATGAAGCAGAAACTTGCTATAATTGCTGCGTTTTTACACAAACCAAAGTTATTACTTCTAGATGAGCCGTTTGTAGGGCTTGATCCTAAAGCAGCGTTTCAATTAAAAAATATGATGAAAGAATTATGTGCAGAGGGAAGTGCAATTTTTTTCTCAACTCATGTGCTAGATGTTGCAGAAAAGCTTTGTAATAAAATTGTAATAATAAAACAAGGTAAACAAGTGTTAAATGGAAATACTGAGGAAATTTTAGGGAATGATAGCCTTGAAGAAATTTTCCTAAAGGAGGAAGAAAAATGAAAGGTAGATATACACTTTTAACTAAGATGCAACTTTATAATTTGTTTGGCATTAACAGAATGATTCATAGTAAAGTAAAAAAAGAAAGAAATCATATAGTGTTTATAGGGAGCTTTTCACTTATATTATTTGCATTTATGTTGGTATATAGCACTTTATTTGTTAGAACTTGCATAAGGTTAGGACTTATTGATATTTTACCATCCTTTATGCTAACAATTTCATTTTTAATTACTTTATTTTTTACTTTTATTAAAGGTAGTAATATGCTCTTTGGTGTTAATGACTATGATATGGTTATGTCTTTGCCAGTAACTAGTACACAAGTAGTTTTAAGTCGTTTAACTAGTGTGTATATACTCAATATTCTTATTGGGGTTATTGCACTTGCACCAGCTAGTATATTTTTTGGAAATTTATTAAATGAACCTATTTCTTTTTATATTATGATATTATTTACATTATTTTTGTCTCCGTTAATTCCTATGATTATTGCAATAGCATTGAGTACAGTAATCACAATTTTTTCTAGTAAATTTAAAAATAAGAATATATTATCTTTAATATTTAGTACATTAGTAGTTCTTGTATTTATCATCGTATTGGGAATTTTTGAGGCGCAAGGAGAAGTGGCGATAGAGACTATTGGAATAACTATAGCTAATCTAATAAATCATATATATCCTTTAGCATATATAATTACAACTGCACTTTTAAAAGGTAGTTGGTTTCATTTTGGAGCATATTCAATTATTTCAGTAAGTATAGCTGGAATATTTGTAATGATATTAGCGAATTATTATACTAAAATTAATACAGCTGTTTCTTCTAATGGATCAAAAAGTAACTTTAAGTTAGGTGAAATAAAAAAGAATTCTGTATTTATGGCTATGTATAAAAAAGAACTTAGAAGGTTTTTGTCATGTACAATCTACGCACTTAATTCTTCAATATGTTTAGTTTTGTTAATTATAACTTCAATAGCACTGTTGATTATAGGTAAAGTTAATTTACAATTGGCAGGCCAAATGAAATTAATTTATGATTCTGGTATAAAAGCAGCTCCATTTATTAGTGCGTTATTGGTTGGATTATCATCTACGACCTCAGTAGCATTATCTTTAGAAGGAAAAAGTCGTTGGATAATGGCTTCTTTACCAGTAAGTTCTAAACAAATTTTTAAGTCAAAGATTGCAGTAAACTTAACAACTACTTTGCCAGTTATAGTAGTAAGTTCTATATTACAATGCATTGCATTAGATTCAAGCTTTATAGAAAGTATATTTATATTTATAATTCCTATTGCTTATGCATTTTATATTTCTATATTAGGAATGGGTATGGATGTGAAATTTTGTAGATACGATTGGACTAGCGAATATAATGCAGTAAAAGGTTCGATATCAGTTTTGATTGTGATGGGCATAGGGATAGCTTCAGCATTTATTCCAATGGTTTTATATTTAGCTTTTAATAAATACAATTTAATAATTTCAATTTTAACTATTATTATAATTACAATAATATCAGCAATCATATATAAGAAATTAGTTAATAAAAAAATATATGTGTAAGTGTAAAAGATTTAACGTCTAGCGAAAGCAGAATCTGTCTTTAGAAAATTATTATAGTAATTTAAACAAGAAGAAGTGCCATATGCAGTAAGCGCTTCAGAAAATATCGTATTAAAAAATTGTAAAATAATGTATAAAAAATAGCCAGCATAATAATAAAGTGTACCCCAAATGTTAGACTAAATATCTATCATATTGAGGTGTATTTTTATGTCTAAATATTCGTGTAAAGGTAAGCGTAAAAAAATTAACGGATAGATAAATGTAGGCCTCTTTTGCTAGAATTATAGCAGTAATTTTAACAAGGAAGGTGAAATTATGAAGATATCAGTTAAAAAAGTAGAAAATGTACAAACTACATGTCATGTAGATCAAAACTGTTAGTCAATGTTTGAAAATCAACAGGTAATTTGAGTATTGCCTGTTGATTTTTAATATTGATAGGTAGTATAAAGGAGAAATTAATATGAAAGTAATTATAAATCCAACTTTACCTTTGCATATAGATAAAAATCATGATGGCATACGTCTTGGTAATTTGCCAGTAACAGGAAAAATAATAGAAGGAATTGATAAAAATTTAATATTTTTATTGAAACAGTGTATAAAGCCTGTTGATGTTAATAAATTGATAAATTTGTGTGTTTTAGAAAGTAGAATTGATAGACAGAACATTAATGAGACAGTTAATTGTCTACTAAATGAAAGATATTTGGTTGATTATTCTGATTACTGTGATATATTACACAATGAATTATTTAATAGGCAGGTATTATTTTTTTCTATGTTCAATAGTTTTTCCAAAGCTACTAGTATGATAAAAGTAATGAAAGAGAAGAGAATAGTTATTTTAGGAGTTGGAGCAATAGGATGTAATGTAGCAAATCAACTTATAAAAGCAGGCATAAATAAATTAACATTAGTTGATTCAGATACAGTAGAATATACAAATCTGCATAGACAATTATTATTTAAAAATAGTGATGTTGGTAGTTTAAAGACAGATGCAGCAAAAAGAAATTTATTAGAAGTTAATTTAAATGCAGATATAAAAACTATTAATATATATATAAATAATGAAGATAACTTAGAACCAATAATTAAAGAATGCGATTTAGTATTATGTACAATGGATAAGCCAACTAGGAATATAGTAAATAACGTATGCGTTAGAAATGATAAATCTATTCTTTTTGCAGGATTTTCTGAATATGTTGGTATGATTGGACCATTTATCATTCCTCATAAAACTGCATGTTTAAAATGTATTGATAGTAGTATTAATAAGAATATTAATAAGAATATTAATGATATGTCTATAAATTCAGATAGAATAATTCCATCATTTGGACCACTTTGTAATTGCATTGCTAGTATAGCTACATCAGAAATAATAAAATATATTTCAGGTTTTACTGATTCGAAATTAATTGGATCAACACTAATGGTTGATTTAATTAATTTTAAAATGGAACTAACACCATGGCACAAAAATAATGAATGTACCATATGTAGCAAATAATTAGGTTAAAATTTATGAAAAAGGAATTGATAAGTATGTTTATGTCTATAGATAAATATTTAAAAAAAATAGATAAAAAGTTATTGGAATCAAAGTTAAATTATAAGAAATATATAATTGGAAAATCACGAAATAATAAGGATATTATATTATTTGAAATATATAATATGGATATAAATGCTATGTTTCTTGGTTTCCCACATCCTAATGAACCATTATCTCAGATAATAATAAATAATGTATTAGATTTAGCTTTAGAGATTCAGAATGGTGGAAATAAGAAATGGATGATTATTCCTGTGTGGGACGTAGATGGCGCAGAAATAAATGAAAAATGGTGGAAAAAAGATGATTATACTATATTAGATATAATTAAATATTGGTATAGACCGTCAACTTTATATGCATTTTTTAAACAACGTAGACTTAATGCAAATAAATAATTTTATAATATTTAAGAAAAATGGTGAATTTCAAAGGTCACGCCTCGCCTCCACCATAAAATCCACGACCATTTGTATGTGGCTTAAATAGCTGCTTACAGGTGGTCGTGTTTTTTATTGTCACGGGTAGTGCTACAATCAAACTCACAAAATCTAATTTTTGGATTTTTGTGGGTTGTTTATTTTTCATAAAGCATTATATTTTAGTACCAAACATAATATATTCATTTTATGAGGAAGAATCTAAACATGAAAAAGAAACGTCTAATATAATATAAAAATATAGTGAAAAAGTTAAAAGTTATTTAAAATATAGTATATAATGTATTATATGGGATAAGGAGGGTGAAAAGTGAAGTTAACATATTATTTATTTAAAAGCACAGTAAAGAAGTTTGAGGATACCATTATTAGTAAAAAGGTAACCGCTAGTAACAATTTTGAAGAATTAAAAATAACAAATGAAAAATTAAACTTTGAAACTAAGGTATTTATTCAAAGGAATAAGACAAAAGAGCCTAAATGGTTAAAATTTTTAGAGAACGATGCTGAAATTTTAGATAAGGCTGAATTAAAAAACACTGTAAATTCATTTATAATCATTTTAAAAATTTATAAAAATGACAATGAATATTTCTTTGGGATTACCGGTGGAATGGGATTTACAGGGATTAATAAAGATAAGTTAGAGAGTGATTTTGGACTAAAGGTAACATTGAACTGCGTTAATCCATCAGAATTAAAAGCAGTGGATGTGAGAAATATTGATATAAAAACAAGACAAAAAAGAATACATATTAATAAAGGCAGCAGAATTGATGAGTTTGAGTTTGATTTTCAACAAGATATTATTAATTTGGTATCAGGAAAAAGTAAGGTAGAGAAAATTGGAAAAAATTTAAGGGGAACAGCTTCTTTGAACTTGGATAGTGATATTAGGTTTGAAATTTTAGGAGACAAATGTAGAGAGTTGTTAGATCTATATCAAAGTGAGGATTATAAAGAGGAATTTGATTTTATAGATAATATGAAGCTAATTAAGAGTAAAGAATTAAAAAATACATTATTTATGTGCTTATGGGAAAGTATTGGTGATAGAGATGAAAAGGTAATACTAACATACCCTGACATGATTGAATACGAAAGATGCACTAATTTTAAATTAATGTATAATTCTAAGCATAAGGAAGTTGAAGATTTAGATATAAAAAAACTATATGATTTTTTAGATGAACTTAATATAAACAAATATGAAAATTATGAAAAAGTAAAAGTGGTTGGGTTGGATGAATTCGGAACTCCAGTAACAACAACTGTAAGTATCAAGGAATTTATTGTTTATGAAATCAAGTTTGAAGAAAAGTTATATATATTTACACTAAACGATTGGTACTATATCGAAGAAAATTATTATAAGGTTATTCAAGAGGAAGTAAATAAGATTGCTTTAATGAATGATGGTTTTTTACATCCTATAAAAAAAGGAGAGAGTGAAGGTTCATATAACGAGAGGCATAATAACGATTATTTTATGCTAATGGATAAAGATAATTTCCAAATACCTAAGTCTAAAAGTAAAATAGAAGTATGTGATTTATTTTCAAAAGAAAATCATTTTGTATGTGTGAAGAGGGAAACATCATCAGCTACTTTGAGTCATCTTTTCGCACAGGGATCTGTTTCTATGGATTTGTTAAGAAATGTTCCAGAATATAGAGAAAAACTTACAAGCTCAATAGATAATAAATTTAAGCATCTAAACTATAATATAAATAATTTTCCATACGATAAATCTATAGTGGTTTATGCCATATCAACAGATAAAGGTGAAGATATTAGAAAAATAATTCCATTCTTTAGTAAGGTTAATTTGTTACAACACGTAAAAAGAATTAAAGAATTAGGAATGGATGTACGATTATTTAAAATTCCAATAATTAAATAAAGTAGGAATTAACTCAATTATATTTAACGGATTTAAAATTAATTATATTTGCAGAGGGGTTTACAATGAATTATGAATCATTAGAAAATAAAAATTTTTGGATAATAGATACTAATAATTATACTCAAAATTATAAGAAATATTTTGATGAAAATAAGGTGGTAATGGGATTAGGAAAGGATATTAATCTTACAGAGAATATAAATTTAGGAAAGCAAATAAAACATGAATTTCAAGATTATTTAAATGAATTTGTGAAAATAAGCAAAGGCGATTATATAGCTTGGGTATGGATGCAAGTGGTTGAAAAAGATAATAATAGATATTTAGAGTATAATACAATTATTGGTGAAGTTAATGATGAACTTAGTAATATATATGAGTACAAAAATGATATAGGGCATATATTACCTATTAGATTAATAAAGAAACGAAATAAGTTATTAAATGCTTATGATAAAATAAGATGTTATAAAATAAATGAAATAAAAAATCCTAATTCAGTTAAAGAATTCAGAAATTTAGAGGGATTTGATGAATTAGATGATAAAAATAATAATATTTATTTGAAAATATTTTACTTTGGTTTGGAGCATATTGAGGAAAAAGAAAATGAATTAGTAATTGATTTAAGTGATTTAAAGATAAAAAATAAAGATTATTTAGATGAAATAAAAAAATATTCTAAAAATGATTTTTTACTTGGAGAATTTATTTCTACGAGAGATGAAGTGAGAGTTACAAGAGTTATAGGGAAAATTAGAGATATTTCTATAGATAAAAAAATAGAATAGTTTTAGATATAATATCTAAAGAAAATAAGAAATATGAATATGGTTCAATCATTAGTATTAAAAGTTATTCTAAGAATGCTTCTTGGAAAAATATAATAAATAAATGTATTAGAAACTATAATAATACGATATTCTATGGCCCACCAGGAACAGGTAAAACATATAATATTGATAATGAAGTATTAAAAATTATAGATACAGCTACATATATAGAATTTAAGAATGATAGAAATAATATACATGATAAAATAGCAACTTTGCAAGCTGATAATCAAGTTAGAATTTGCACATTTCATCAATCATATGGGTATGAAGAATTTATAGAGGGATTAAGACCGGATGATGAAGGAAATTATAAATTAGAAGATGGTTTATTAAAACAAATAACTGTAGATGCAATATTTGAGGGATTACTTTATGAGTTTAAAGCAGAGTTGTTAGAAAAAGCAAATAATAAGATTAATGATGTATCTCATGAAGAGAAAAAGAAACTTGTATTAAAGCACATAAATGATAGTTCTAAGTTTGATTTCTTTTGTGGTGAACAATATGTATTGGTTATAGATGAAATTAATAGAGGTAACATATCAAAAATATTTGGTGAGTTGATAACTTTATTAGAAGAAGATAAGAGGTTAGGAAACGAAAATGAAATGAGATTAAAGTTACCATATTCTAAAGAAGATTTCACTTTACCACCTAATCTACATATAATTGGAACAATGAATTCATCTGATAAATCTATAGCACCGATTGATATTGCACTAAGAAGAAGATTTAAGTTTATTGAGATTATGCCAAATGCAGAATTATTGGGTATAATTGATGGAATAGACTTAAAAGAAATGCTCAAAAAGATTAATGCTAGAATAGAATACTTACATGACAGGGATCATACAATTGGACATGCATATTTTATTAATAATAAAAATTTAGAGGATATAAAAGAAACGCTAACTAATAAAATTATTCCTTTACTACAAGAATATTTTTATGAAGATTATGATAGGATTGGCTTAGTTTTAGGGGGAATAGGTAATTCTGAGATTGATAAGTTTATTGTATATAAAGAATCCATGAATCCAAACGACTTATTTAAAGACACTTCCGAATATGACTTTAATACAATAAATAAATATCATGTAAAAAGCGATATAACTGAAGCAGATATAAAGAGTATATATGAATAAATATATATGCGTTAGAGAAGCTTTTGAATGGATTCATATTGGAAATGGGGAAAAAGAATTAAGTATTAGTGATAAAAATTCATTGATAAAGTATTTAGAAACTACTGTATCTAAATCTAATGATAGTGATATTATTGAACAAAAATATAATAAAATTAGATTTATTAATTATGTAGGAATTATAAAGATAAAAAATGTAATCATAGAGGTTATTCCTAAAATATCATTAAACAATGATATTAACAAAGATAAAAAAATGTTGTTACATATGCTTTCAAAATGCATGGATTTAGAAATTAATTTAGATAAAGCAATAGATTCTACAAATGCGAACTATAACTTATTAGAATTAATCTTAAATAAATATATTAGCGTGTTATTAAAGGAGATAAATAAGGGGCTTTATCATGAGTATATTAATAAAGAAGAAAATTTAGGCAGTATAAAAGGAAAAATATTATTTAAGGAAAATATTAAAAATAAATGCATTAGAAAACCAAAGGTATTCTGTAGTTACGGAGAATACAGTGAGGATAATAACTTGAATCATATTTTTAAATTAGCCTGTATGAAGGGAATAAATAAGGTTCAAGATAATACACTTATTAATAAAATTAAGAAAGCAATTTTTCATTTAAGTAATATTAGTACAATTCCAATTAATAAGAATATGGTTAGTAAATACAAGATAAGTAAACAAAATAAAAGATTCTCGGAATGCTTAGAACTTGCAAAATTTATTTTACTTAATATTAGCAATGAAAATGCTATTGGGAATAATCAAGGCTTTTCTATGTTATTTGAAATGAATATGTTATATGAAAAGTATATTTGGAAATTAGTAAAAATGATAAGTATAAATAATAATAAAAAAGCCATACAACAAGACGATAGAAATTATCTTCTGATTAATAAAAAAACAAGGAATGAGGAATTTAACTTAATACCAGATATAGTCATTGAAGAAAACAATATTCCAACCGTAATCATAGATACAAAATGGAAGTCTATAGAGCATAATTCTAGACTTTCATATAAAAACACTGATATATATCAGATGTATGCATATATAAATTCATATAAGGAAGCAAAGAGAGTTGTATTATTATATCCTTCATTAGTTAGAGAAAAGGAATATCCGAAATGGAGCTTATTAGGCTGTGAGGACAAGAGTATTGAAATAAAAACTATAAGATTAGATGAATGCAATAATACGGTGGAGGATTTAACAAAGATAATTTTAGATATATAGGATTTCTAAATAGTATTTTTCTGAAATAGTGGATATTTTATTATTATGCTAAATTTTAACTATTAAATTGAAGAAGATTTTATTAAAAAGTAAAGGCGATAATTTAGAATGTATTATGAATTCAGTATTCTTGAAAAAAATCAAGGAAAGTATAAAGTTAATATATGTATAAAAGATGAAAGTAAGAATATAATTTTTAAAGGTATAACAGTAGCTAACTATGATAAAAACATTGGAATGGTATTATTGGATCAAAATTATATAAAAAATGCTATACAAAATGAAATGATAAGATTAGATTTAATTTCTAAATTAAAAAGATATATTAAATCAATTATATGATATGGTGGATTTTAAAGGTCACGTATCGCCTCCACCATGAAACCAACGACCATTTGTATGTGGCTTGAATAGATGCTTACAGGTGGTCGCGTTTTTTTATTGTCACGGGTAGTATCACAATAATTTAACACATGATGAAAAATAATTTGTAAAAATGTTGACGTTTACTTTAGTTCGTGTTATACTTCATTCATAACATAAAATGTATATAAATATCAGGCATGTGACTGGTAATGCAGGCAGGACTTGAATAGGCTAATATTATATTAGTTTATTTGAGTCCTTTTTTATCTTGGCCAAATAAAAAAGTCTGTGAACATTATTTAATGAGAGGAGACAAATAATATGAGTTACAAAGAAGTAGCAGCGAAGATATTAAAAGCAGTAGGTGGAGATGAAAATGTTGAACATTTGGAACACTGCTCAACAAGATTGAGATTCAACCTAATTGATAATAGCAAAGTAAAAGTGAAAGACCTTGAAAGTATTCCGGAGGTAATTGCTGTTAAGCAAAATGTACAATGTCAAGTAATTATTGGAAATGCAGTTGTTGAAGTATATGATGAGGTTAAAAAACTTATTTCTGATAAAGGAACAAGTGCTAACAATAATAAAGAAAAAAGAAAAGTAGGCGCAATAATTTTAGACTTTGTTATAAGTGTATTCCAGCCATTGATTCCAGCAATAGCTGGAGGTGGTATTTTAAAGTCACTGTTAATGCTTTTAAATATGCTCGGAATTCTATCAAATACTACACCTACATATAAGATATTAAATTTTGTTGGTGATGCACCATTATATTTCTTACCACTATTAGTAGCATTTACAACTGCTAATAAAATGAAGGTAAATCCATTAGTTGCAGTATCTGCTGTTGCAGCACTGTTAACACCTAATTTAGCTAAGATGCTTGGAGATGGAACTTTACTTTTTAATATACCAGTGCAGAATATAAACTATGCATATCAAGTTTTTCCAGCAATATTATGCGTATTATTATATTCACAGCTAGAAAAATTCTTTAATAAAATTAGTCCAAAGGTTATTCGTAGCTTTTTCGTTCCAATGATGTCATTACTTATAACTGTACCAATAACTTTACTTCTTCTTGGACCTATAGGCTATAATTTTGGGCAAGGGTTTGCAGCTGTAATATTATTTGTTTTTGGTAAATTTGGATGGCTAGCAGTAGCAATATTAGCTGCATTCTTACCATTTATGGTTGTTACAGGTATGCATAAGGCAATGATTCCTTACGTTGTTACCTCTTTAAGTCAATCAGGTAGAGAATTAATATATAATGCTGCATCACTTGCACATAATATTTCAGAAGCAGGCGGATGTTTTGCAGTAAGTATTCGTACAAAAGATAAAGCATTAAGATCTACTGCTGTATCAGCAGGTATATCAGCACTATTTGGAATTACTGAACCAGCATTATATGGTGTTACAATCTTACATAAACGTGTACTTTATGGTGTAATGGTTGGGTCTTTTATAGGAGGTGCTTTTTTAGGAATTCAAGCTGTTGAAGCATATGTAGCAGTAGGCCCTGGAATCGCAAGTTTATCTATGTTTATTTCTGAAACATTACCAAATAATCTGATGAATGCAGTAATAGGATTAGGGATTTCATTTGTAGCTTCATTTATTGCTGTAGCAGTTTTATGGAAAGAACAAGCACCTAGTAATAAGGAAGAGATAAAAATTGAGAGTAAAGAAGATATAAAAATCGAGAATAAAAAAGAAGAATTTAATGCACCGCTAGAAGGAGAATTAATCCCTTTAAGTGAAGTAAAAGATGATGTGTTTTCTAATAAATTAATGGGCGAAGGCTTTGCAATAATTCCATCTATTGGAGAACTATATGCTCCAATAGATGGTACAATTGAAATGGTATTTGAAACAAAACATTCTTTAGCAATGAAGTCAGAAGATGGTACTGAAATTTTTTTTCATGTAGGATTGGAGACAGTGAATTTAAAAGGAAAATATTTCAACCCAGAAGTTACTGTTGGAAAAAGTGTAAAGCAAGGGGATTTATTATTAAGCTTTGACTTAGATAAAATTATTGCAGAAGGATTTGATACAGTAACTTCAGTAATTATTACAAATAGACCAGATGCTAAGGTAGAAACTATAGAAAGTAAAAAAGTTAATAAGAGTGATAAAGTATTTACAATAAATTAGATAGGAGTTGATGTGTAAAATGTCATTTAGAGAAGATTTTTTATGGGGTGGAGCAATCTCAGCTAATCAAGTAGAAGGGGCCTTTGATGCTGATGGGAAAGGAATGTCTGTAGCCGATGTAGCAAGTTATAAGCCAAATCTTAGTGTAGAGGATTATGCTGGTCATAATAAGGTTACTACCAAAATGATACAAGAAGCTATGGAAGACCAAACTACAAAGTTTTATCCAAAAAGAAGGGGAATTGATTTTTATCATCATTATAAAGAAGATATCGCTTTGTTTGCTGAAATGGGCTTTAAGGCTCTAAGAATTTCTATTGCCTGGACAAGAATTTTTCCAACAGGAGAAGAAAGTGAACCAAATCAAGAAGGAATTAAATATTATGAAAGCATATTTAAAGAACTTAAGAAACATAATATTGAACCAATTGTAACGTTATCACACTATGAAATGCCTTTGCATTTAAGTTTAAAATATAATGGATGGGTAGAGCGAAAATTAGTTGATCATTTTGTTAAGTTTGCAAAAGTTTGTTTTGAGTCTTTCGGAGATTATGCTAAGTACTGGTTGACCTTTAATGAAATAGATAGTGTTGGAAGACATCCATTTACAACAGCAGGAATTATTCCAGATAAATGTGCAGAAGGAAAGCTTAATGAAGCTATTTATCAAGCTTTGCATCACCAATATGTTGCAGCAGCTTTAGCAACAAAGGAATGCAGAAAAATCATTAAAGACAGTAAAATGGGATGCATGTTAACAAAGCTTACAACATATCCTAATACTTGTAATCCAGAAGATGTATTGCTTTCGTTAAATAGTAATTTAGGAAATCATGTTCATGCTGATATTCAGATATTTGGAGAATATCCTAGATTATATAAAGTATTCTTGAAGAATAATGGAATCAATATTAAAATGGAAGAAAATGATGAAGAAATATTAAAGGAGAATACAGCTGATTATCTATCTTTTAGTTATTATATGTCAAGAACAGAGTCGGCGGATACAACTAAAGAAAAAGCATCTGGAAATACCATAATGGGTGTGAAAAATCCTTATCTGCCTTCTACAGAATGGGGTTGGCAGATAGATCCAGTAGGCCTTAGAATATCATTAATTGAACTATATGACAGATATAGAATTCCATTAATTATAGTAGAGAATGGTATGGGCGCTAAAGATGTTATAGAAGAAGATGGAACTATTCACGATTCATATAGAATTGATTATTTCAGAGAACATATAAGAGAAATGAAGAAAGCTGTGGAAATGGGTGTTGATTTAATAGGATATACCAGCTGGGCACCTATCGACTGTATAAGTGTTTCAACTTCTCAGATGAGTAAAAGATATGGATTTATATATGTTGATCAAGATGATGAAGGAAATGGAACATTGGAAAGAAAAAAGAAAGATTCTTTTTTCTGGTATAAAAATGTTATAAAAACAAATGGAGAAATTTTAGAATAAAGATAAGGGATGTGAAAGAAAATACCAAGTCAAATATACTAGCATACTGACTTGGTATTTCTTTGAACATCCCTAGTAGGGGGAATGATTATGAAAATAAAAAAAGTACTTAATTCTAGTGTCATTTTAGCTATTGACGAGAATAACAAAGAATTCATTTGTTTAGGAAAAGGTATAGGCTACAATAAAAAAAATGGAGATATCGTTGAAAAAAAGAGTATAGATCAAATTTTTATGCCTGTAGAAAACATTCAAATAAATGAATACTTAAAATTATTAGATTCAATTCCCCCAATATATCTTGATATAACTCAAAAAATTGTTTCAAAAGCTGAAAAGGAGCTGGATTCTAAGCTTAATATAAGCATATATTTTACATTAAGTGATCATTTAAATTTTGCAGTAGAAAGATCAAAGAAGAATATTAATATAACAAATCGTGTTTATTGGGAAATAAAAAATTATTATCCAGAGGAATTTAAAATTGGAATATATGCTTTAGAGCTTCTAAGTAAAATAACAGATGTCAAGCTTCCGGAAGAAGAGGCTGCCAATATTGCATTTCACATAATAAATGCTCAATCGCAAAGTAATGACTCAAGAGATAGTATGAAATATGCTAAAATGATTGGCGGAATTGTTAACTTGGTAAGATACTCAATTGGCAGTAGTCTGAAAATGGAAGGAATTCACTATCAGCGTTTTATTACACATGTTAAATTTTTTACAGAAAGGTTTTTTAATAATGAAATGTTGAAAGATGAAAATGATGTAATGTTTGAACAGATAGCTACATTATATCCAGAATCAATGGAGATTGCATTTAAAATAAAGGATTATATAAAAAAGGTTTATGATGGAGATATTCCAAAAGACGAATTAACTTATTTAGCTGTTCATATAAATAGATTACAGGCTTATAATGAAATAAATAAATAACAGTTTTATTATTTTAACTTCAATAAATTTCATATCAGGGATTTTGAAAATTTTATTGTATGATTTAATTCTAAATTAATATCACAAAAACTTTGTATTTTGTATCAATTTTTTGTTTATGACGTAACACCAAAAAGTTGATACCTAAATATTTAGTGTTTATGTTATAATAAATTGAAACTTACAGCAAAGGAGCTAATTTTAATGAATTAACTCCTTTTTTGGTTTGGTAAAATTTGTTCGTGAAAGTAGCCTAAAAAAATTTAGAATATTAAAAATAACAAAATTAATAAGGTGTGAATAGCTATGTTTAAAATAAAATATTAGTGCTAAAAACAAAATTAGAATAACTTAGGAGAAGTCAAATGGATATTATACTTGTATTTAAACAAATGATAATTTTATTTATATTAATGATTGTTGGTTACTTAGCTAATAAGAAAAAAATTATGACTGTAGATAGTGATAAATTATTTTCAAAACTAATTGTTAATATAACGAGTCCTGCTTTAATTATTTATTCAGTTTTATCAGGGGATCATTTAAAAGATAAGACGATGGTTTTATATATTTTTATAGTAGCTATATTGTATTACATTTTAATACCTATTATTGCTAAATTATTAATAGTAATATTTAGAATAAAAAAAGATATCGCTGCAATATATGAAAGTATGCTTGTATATTCTAATTTAGGATTTATGGGTATACCGGTTGTTAGTGTTATATTTGGAAATAGTGCAGTATTATATGTATCAATTTTTATGAGTGTGTTTAATGTCTCAATTTTTACTTATGGAATACTTTTGCTTAGTAAAGATATGAAGGGTGCGAATAATAATAAAAATTCATTTAATGTTAAAAGTTTCTTTAATCCAGGAACTATTTCAGCCATTATAGCAATTGCAATATATTTAATGGATGTTTCTTTGCCAGAAGTAATTACAGAGCCTATTAAATTAGCAGGAGATATAACAACTCCTTTAGCCATGATTGTTATAGGATCAACATTAGCAGGCTTTTCTATTAAAGAATTAATAAAAGAAAAATGGGTAATTATATTCACAATTATACGATTGCTTATACTACCAATAATTATATGGTATATAGGTCGATATTTTATTACAGACAAGCTACTTTTAGGAGTATTAGTAATTATTTCTGGAATGCCAGTAGCATCAAATATAGTAATGATGAGTAATGAATATGGTGGAGATCAGAATTTTATTACAAAAGGAGTGTTTTTTTCAACATTATTTTCCGTTGTATCAATACCAATTATTGCGGTATTACTTTAATATTATATTCAATTTCTGAATAAGTTAAAGCCTGAGGTTTAGTATCACCAATTTTCTTCACTGGAGCGTGGAATGTTCTATCAAAGGACAAACTTAAGAATCCAGGTGTAGAATAGTGGCCAGCAGTATCAATTAGGAATTTTTCGGGTATAATTTGTTCTAAATAAACATCTGCATATACACTACCTTAAGCATCATGAGGTAGTGTATTACTTATAACTGCACCATTTGGACCTAGTATTTTTGCAGATCCATATCTAAGCTTCATTAAACTCTTTTAATATTCTATTTCTCCTAAAATGTCACACATTTCTTCAGTCCAAATATTGAATTAGATGTTTTAGAAGGAACGGATATGTCCAAAATTTGATTATTATCTATTTTGATGATATACTTACCTAAGTAATTATTACTTAGGTAAGTATATGTGAGGTGAAATAAAATTGAATTTATACGGACATAAAGTAAATCAGCTGGCTCGGAATTTCACAAAGAAATTAAATGAGAGAATTTCTCCTCTTGGTTTATATTCTTCACAGTGGGCTATTGCTTTATACTTATATGAAAAAAAGCAATGTACACAAATAGAATTATGTAAATATCTTGGTGTAGAAGCTCCTACTATTACTAGGACATTAACTAGGATGGAAGAAATGGGACTGGTAATCAGAAATGATGGAAAGGATAAGCGTGAAAGGGTTATAAAACTAACAGAAAAAGCTTATGAAATGTTTCCTAAATGGCGTGAAGCTGCTCAAGATTTAGAAATAGAGGCTATAAATAATATTGATAAAGATGAACTAGAAATTTTTAATAATATTTTAGAAAAAATGATGAAGAACTTAGAACAATAGTAGGAATATAAGTTTGGCAAAGAAATATAAATCAATAAAAAAGGAGAACACATGGATACGACTATAATAAAACAAGCATTTAAAATTAATAAAACCACTTTTCCTTGGAACAAGGCCATATGTGCTGGGTTCTGTGGGGGATTTCCTGTGCTTGTTGGGATATTATTAAACCAATTACATTTAGGACTGCTAGCTGGGATTGGGGGCTTCACATATCTATATGTTACACCTCAACCATATGCTCAGCGTGCAAAAAAAATATTTTTCACTGCGGTTGGAATGAGTATTTCAGTTGCACTTGGTACACTATCTGCTCCATATCCAGTACTAATTATTTTAATAGTAGGTTTGATTGGAGCAATTGTAACTCTTATATTTGGCATACTTAGAATGCAAGGTCCATCTGCTGTTTTTTTTGTGTTAAACTTCATAATGGTAACGGGAATGCCTGTTAAACCATCAGAATTTCTTTTGCGTGCTTTTTTAGTGCTTATGGGAGGAACATTCTCGTGGATAGTTTGTATGGTAGGATATTTTTTTGATCCTCATGGTCCGGAAATAAAAACTATTAAAAAACTTTATTTAGCTTTAGCAAAATTTAGTGAAGCTATTGGTAGTGATAATATTAATGATATAAGAAATCGTACTGTTAATGCTTTAAAGGAAGCGGAGGAAACTCTTTTGACAGGTTATATTCCATGGAAGAACTCATTCTTATTTAATCGTTTATCACTTTTAAATGAAGAAGCAAATAAGTTGTTTTTGGAAATGCTTGAACTACATGTTAATAAAAATACTAAAGTACCAAAAGAACTTAGTGATATGATAAGAAAATTATCAACGGCAATTGAACTAAAAGATGGAGAAACGATTAAAATAGATCCTCCAGCTCAAAAACTAGATGAGATTTACGATAAGTTTTTATTAATAATTTATGATGCTGAGGCCATTATAAACATACCATTGACTTATATCGGAAAGAGTATAAAAATTTCAAAACCTTCTCTTATGATGAAATTTACTAGAGCCTTAAATAAAGATTCAATAGTGTTTATTAATGCGATAAGATATGGAATTATTCTTTCAATATCAGCAATAATAGCTTTTAGTTTCCCTTTTGACAGACCATATTGGATTCCTCTATCATGTGCTGCTGTTATGTTAGGTTCAACTGTTATGGCAACCTTTCACAGGGCAATTCAGCGTTCTTTTGGTACAATCATAGGACTTATAATAGCTATTTTAATTTTAAAATTTCAGCCAGAAGGTTTCGCTATAGTTATAATTAATATGCTTCTAATTGCAATAACAGAACTTTTTATTGTGAAAAATTATGCTGTAGCAGCGATGTTTATAACGCCCAATGCCATACTTATAGCGGAAACCTCAACTCAAATTCACAATGTTACATACTTTGCAGCAGCACGTATTACGGATATATTGATTGGATCTGCCATTGGATTAATTGGAACATACATTATTGGACGTCGTTCAGCCTCAAACCGATTACCAGATTTAATAGTGAAATTGATACGTAGTCAGGCTAGAGTATTAGTTAGATTGACAACTAATACTAAAGAAAACGATAGTGAGAGTACAAAATGGATAAAAGAAAAAATGGGAATAAACCTTATGAACTTTAAAACTGCATATAATACAGCATTAGGTGAGATTCCTCATAATGAGGAAATGCTTGAAATGATGTGGCCAGCATTTTTCTCATTAGAACATATTAGCTACTTACTTGATCAATACTGCACAACAAAGGGATATTTAAGTTTAGCTGATGAAGATTTAGCACAACTGCTGCTTGTATTAGAAACAATGGCAACATCTATTGAACAGAAAAAAGCAATAAAACCTAAAAGAGTTCCTATTATAGAGGAAATACCTCAAATTTGTGAAGAAATTAATGTAGTTCAAGAAGCACTTACCATAAAGAGTGTATGGTAAAAAATTAATAGATACTACAGGATTCTATAATAAGGAAGATGGAACACTATATGAATATTCAAGTCATTGGTCTTGGATATATGTATATAATAATCAGTGCAAAGCAACTATAGGAGACAAGAGTACAACAATTATAGAATGGTTGTCTGATCAAAAATTAAAATAATAAAAATAGGTATGACGCATATTGTAAGCAATGGTTATACGATGATAATAAATTTAAAAGGTTACAACATTCTTATTCATAAGCAGGTTGTAACCTTTAATTTAAGTATAATTATTCTTCATTATATTGAATTTCTTCATAAGTTAAGGTTTGGGGTTTAGTATCACCAATTTTCTTCACTGGAGTGTGTGGCGTTCTATCAAAGGATAAACTTAAAAATCCAGGTGTAGAATAGTGGCCAGCAGTATCAATTAGGAATTTTCCAGGTATGATTTGTTCTAAATCAACATCTGCATATACAATACCCTCAACATCATGAGGTAGTGTATTACTTATAACAGCACCATTTGGACCTATTATTTTTGCAAATCCATATCCAAGCTGCATGAAATTCTTTTGATATTCTGTTTCTCCTACAATATCACGCATTTCCTCAGTCCAGATTTGAGAAGTTACTAGACAGAAAACCTGATTGCTAATTGCATAATATTTTGCCGCAGTATCACATGCTTCCTGAGCAAATAAATGTCCTTCATAAGGCATAGCAATTGGCCAAGAAGAAACGTGAATTTGTTCGTTAAGAGAAGCCATAGCTGCTATATTTAAAGGAATTAGATGTTCCCAGCATTGTAAACCTCCAAGATTGCCATATTCTGTTTCGAATACTGGCATCATGCTTCCATCACCATCACCCCAGATAGTTTTTTCAGCATTTGTAGCTTTTAATTTTCTATGTTTACCTATTAAATTACCTTCAGGATTGAACCATAATTGAGTTAGATATAATGAACCACCATCTTTTTCAGTAACAGAAACACAAAAGTAAACTTTATTTCTTTTGGCCGCTTCACTTAAACTTTGGATAGCCTTACTTGGAATTTCAACAGCATTTTTATATAGCTGAATATAGAATTTCATACCATAGTCTGCATTACCTAGCCATATCCACCATGGATATCCAGGAATAAAAGCTTCAGGAAAAGCAATTACTTTTGCACCATTTGAAGCTGCTTCGTCTACAAGGTTACAAGTTTTTTCTATAGTTGCATCAAGATTTAAAAATACTGGAGCAGCTTGTACTGCCGCTGCTTTAAATTTTGGATAATTTGCCATTTTAATGTCCTCCTTTGAATTTGAAAATAAAAAAATGGCACTTGAAATATCAAGCGCCATTGCTATAATAGTATAATAACTTATGAGAATTAAATTTGCTATCAATTAATAGTTGAGATAGTACAATTATTAGTTTAGGTGATTTATAGAGGAGAAAGTAAATAAGCTCTAATCAAAAAGGTGAAATAATAAAATTATTAAGTCATAACAAAAGTATTTTGGATAAGAGGTGATTTAATTTGGATACAAAGGATTTAAAAGCTTTTTTAGCAGTTTATGAGAAACGTAATATTAGTAATGCGGCAAAACAATTATTCATTACACCTCAGGGGCTTAGTAAAATAATAAAAAAACTAGAACAGGAATTAGAGGTTCAGTTATTTTACAGAAATACTCATGGTGTATTTCCAACAGCTCATGGTGACATTTTATATAAGAATTCTTTGGTAATAATTGAATATTTAGAAGGAATTAAGCACGGAATTAAGATGGAGGGAAATGAAAATAAGAAAATATTGAAAGTTGCTTCTACATTTGGAGTAATGGATTATTTAACAGTTGATTTTATATTGGATTTCAAAGAAGAATATCCAGATATTCAATTAGATGTTTTAGAAGGAACAGATAAATTAATTGATAAAAACATGCAAGAAGAAGGGATAGAAATTGGATTTATTGCAGGCCCAGTTGATATTACTAAGTATAATGCTGAAATTTTCTCCTCACATAAACATTGTTTGGTTATAAATGAGAATCATCCTTTAGCCAAGAAGGATAAAATAGCCTATAGTGATTTAGATAATGAACAAATTGCTTTAGAAGGAAGAAACTTTAAACCATATTATAATAATATGAATAGATTTTTAAAAGCAAATGTTAAGCCTATTATTTTGATGGAAACCACAGAGATTGCATTAACACATAAAATAGCAAACATGAACAAAGGGATAGGCATCTCTGTAGATTTCGCTGCATGGAGTAATCCATACTCAAATACGGTTATAAAACAGTTTGAGGATGAAGAATGTGTTTGGGATACATATTTTGTATATAATAAAGGAAAAATATTATCTCCAGAGGCTGAATGCTTTAAAAAATTTGCATTTAATTGGTTAGAAGCTCATAGAGATGATTTGTTTAAATGGAGAGAATAAATTTCAACATTATTTTCTGTTGTATCAATACCAATTATTAGCTTCATATACATTTATATAAACACATTAAGGATAATAATATTGGAAAATTATTAAGAGAAAAGTATGATAATGGTGAGATTAAACATACACATTGATAAATAATGAGGTTGATTTTATAAGTGAGGTTGTTAAGATGTAATATATTTTGGATTAAAATAAGATAACATTAGCGAAAGTAGTAATTACCATAATTTATTTATATAATTCAGGATTTCAATTTGGATATTATCTGCTTAAAAACATGCGAAGGTAGAAGACTGCCTTTTATCTCGACGACTTTAGTAGATACTTGATTAGCTATCTCGAGGCTTTTTATATAGGAATAGCCTAATTTTCTAGAAGCCATGAAGGCTCCAATGTGAGAATCACCTGCACCAATTGTATCAACAACATCAGCTTTGATACCCATGGCATGCTGTAGGTTTTCACCATCATATAGATAGGATCCGTTTTCACCATCTGTAATGACAATCAAATTATTGGTTAAAGAATAAAGTATTTTAACAGCTCCTTCTAAAGTTGAAGTTTTTGTAAAGGTTAGAATTTCATCCATATTTAAATGAACAATTGGTGAAAGTTTGAAAATTGCATCAATCTTTTCTTTATCTATCATTGAGAATCTTGGTCCAGGGGCAAAGAAAACTTGTAGATGTCTGTTTTTATTAAGAAAGGATATGATTTTATTACCTGTGGATTCCTCAATTTCTAGGCCACAAATGTAAACCTGGTCAAAATCATCCATATTAATTCCGTTAAGCCATATAGGGTTAAAAGTATATTCAGCACCGTGATATGATAAAAAAGTTCGTTCGCCGTTAGATTCAACATAACAATAACAACACCCATTATCTTGATCTGTAACTCGGA
Organism: Clostridium sp. DL-VIII; assembly: GCF_000230835.1. NCBI lineage: Bacteria > Bacillati > Bacillota > Clostridia > Eubacteriales > Clostridiaceae > Clostridium > Clostridium sp. DL-VIII. The sequence continues at coordinate 5,629,784 of NZ_CM001240.1, read as the reverse complement.
CAAAAGGTGATAATCCCATTTTTTTCAGCTGTGAAGCCACATAATCTCCATAGATTCCGGTACCGATAGGTGAACAAAACACATAAGGGACTTCAAAAAGATTTATTATGTTCTGCACATTAAAAGCACAACCGCCGATAGACATAGTCTGACAATTTATGTGACAGTCTTCAGTGGTAGTGGGAAGTTTTTCTATATTTATAATTATGTCAAGTACGGTAGATCCTATAATCAGTGCTTTTTTCATGGTTACCTCCTAGGTTTATGCAAAATAAGTTTGTTAGATAATTATATCATACCATAGTTGATAATTTTCGATAGAAATAATATTAAACAGAGTTCACAATTGTTACAGAAATAAATGTGGCAGCATTGGAGGAAAAGGTTTTGCTGATTTTACTTTTCACCCAAGAAGAAAGGCTGATAGTCCGCTTATTCTAGAACTTAAGAAAGATGAAACTGTGGATATAGCAATTAAGCAAATGAAGGAAAAAGAGTATTTTCAAAAATTTATAAAAGAGCATGAAAATGTACTATTAGTAGCTATATGTTACGATTCAAAAATGAAAAATCATAGTTGTAAAATAGAAAGTGTTTATTTTAGTGAAATATAGTGGATTTAAAAGCTCATGCTTCGCCTCTACAATAAAACCCACGAAAATCTAAAGTTTGGATTTTCGTGGGTTTTATTGTGGAAATTCACATTCATTTTTGTAAATTCTAATTACAATGCTTTCTTATCCATAGCAGTATGAAAAGAAGGATATTTTGGGTGGAATTTAAGTTCATTCTTAATACGCTCCGTATTTAATATCATATCACATGGGCTAAAATCAGGCCATCCGCCATTAGGAGGTACCTGTTCTGGTAAGCCATTAAGTTTAAGAAGTTCAGCAACAGTAATTGGTGTGTCATCAGCAACGTTATATATGTGACCGTCAAAACCTGGTGTACTTGCTGCAAGCATTAACGATTGACAGACATCCGCATGATGTACTAGCGAAAGCTTTTGCGAAGGATTCCATGTACTCATAATTGGTGAAAATTCTTCAATGTGTGGGTCATGATCGCCATAAACAAAAGCAAATCTTACAATACGCAAATCTAAGCCCATTTCATGGTGCAGCTTAAGTAAAGCTTCTTCAGCCACAACTTTTGTTTTTGGATAGGCTAGAGTCGGTTGAAGGACGTCATCTTCACGACATGGATTATTTCTGCTTATACCACTGTATACCAAACTGGTGCTACTAAAAACAAATCTTGTGACACCGGCTTCCAAAGCAGCTTTAGCTAGTATTATGCTTGCATCGACATTCGATGCTCGTGCTATTTCTTCGCTGACACCGCGAAATTGAGCTGCCAGATGCACCACAGCATCAACACCCTTTATAGCTTCAGTGAGATTTTCATTATCTAAAAGATCACCTAAAACCACTTCTGCTCCCTGTTCTTTTAAGGTAAGTGCACGCTCAGCATTTCTTACAAGAATACGCACGTCATGACCTTGCTCTAATAAATATGGTACAAAACGACTTCCAACCTTACCTGTTGCTCCAGTTACAAATATTTTCATAAGTTAATTCACTCCATTCTAAACAGTTTTGTTTGTTAATTATTTTTGTGTTATATTACTAATATATCAGGCTTAAAATAGCTTAACCATATTGTGATTATCATATGATTGAGAGTGGTAGGATAAAGGAGGAAAATAAATGAAAGAGATTACAATGCAGCAGTCGTTATTGGATTAGAAAGAACTGTTTTTGCATTAGAACCTAATCCTGTATATATAATTAATAAATATTGGGATGTATTATTATGGAATCGTGCAGCAGAATTTTTATTTCGATTCCCTCCATATTCTACTAGCATGAATTCAAAGCCGAATTTGTTATATCAATTTTTAACAGATCCATTTAAAAAAGAAATTAATTCTGATTGGGAAGAGAAGGCTAAAATCATGATTGCGAGGTTTAGGGCAGATTGTGTCAGGTATCCTCAAGATGAAAGGTTAAAAGAAATGATCGAAAAATTTAAGCAGGAAAGTGAATTATTCGATTTATGGTGGCCTCGTTATGAAGTTAAAACTGTTACGGACTGTCATAAATCATGGGATTATCCGGAAATTGGAAAAGTGGAGTTTGAGCATGTGAATTTACAGCTGTCTAACTGTCCTGATTTGAAAGTGATGATTTATACAGCTTCATCCTCTACAGCAGAAAAACTTAAACAAAAAATCTATTCTTAAGAATATTATAACTACAATTGGTAATACATAATATATTAATGGAAAAAGTGAGATGAATTTCACTGGTGGATTTAAAAGGTCGTGCTTCGCCTCCACCATGAAATCCACGACCATCTGTATACGGCTTGAATAGCTACATACAGGTAGTCGTGTTTTTTTATGGTTACGGGGAGTACACAAATCATAAATTTTAATTAGATGATAATACAATAAGCTACATATAAGAAGTAATTAATTTAAATGTTATTTACTAAAACAGTATTGAATTTAAAGACGTCATATCTATGGTGCGTTTTCGAATATTCGAAAATCTTACCATTTTCTAAATAACATATTTTCTCAAGTTCTATAATAAAGTCAGACTCTGTCAAATTTAAATAAAGTTTATCGTTAGAGTTAGCCTCATCACCCTTTATAGAGATGTGGGCACTTTGAATTTTAAATCCAAGTTCATTAGTTATGTAATCATAAATAGAGCCTTCTAAGTGTTTTTCTTTTAGTCCAGGTATAACATAAATAGGCATATAAGTTTCTTCTAGTATTTGTGGGTCATTATCTATAGAACGTAATCGTAAGATTTTATATATATATTCATCAGTGATGTTAAGTTTTTCTGCAATTTCTTTAGGTGGTGTGATAATAGAAAAATCTATCACCGTTGATTTCAGATGTTCTTTGCTAAATTTTTTAGAATAACCTGAAATATTATCTAATTCTATAGTAGTTCTGCTAGATAGATTTTCCTTAACATAAGTACCAGAGCCCTGTCGTCTTATTAACATACCTTCTTGAACTAATAAATCTAATGCTTTAGCTATTGTAAGTTTACTGCAATTATAGCATTCAGCTAAAGAATCTCCATCTGGAATTTTTTCATTGGTTTTATAAATATAGTTATTTATCTTATTTTTTATATCTTCATATACTACTTTGTATTTAGGCGGCATATATAATCTTCCTTTCTCAATTGTTTCCACATATATATTATATATCAGATATAAATAAAAATATACTGGTATTTATATACCTTTTTATAAAAGGTATATATCTTTTATAAAAAGGTATTGATTATTTTGAAAAGGACATATATAATCATAATTGAAAATGTTTTCTGCTCGAGACGAGAAACATAATATATATTAAGATGGGGGTTACTTATGAAAAAATTTTATGAATTTCCAGAAGGATTTTGGTGGGGGAGTGCCTCATCGGCAGAGCAATCAGAAGGCAAAGGTAATACTGATAAAGGAAAAACTATTTGGGATCATTGGTTTCAATTAGAAAAAAACAGATTTTATGATGAAGTTGGACCAAATATTACTTCAGATTTCTTCTATAGGTATGAAGATGATATCAAATTAATGAAGGAACTTGGACATAATTCATTTAGAATGTCTATTTCGTGGGCTCGATTATTTCCAAATGGAGATGGAGAAGTTAATGAAAAAGCAGTTGAATTTTATAATAATGTAATTAATTCATTTATAGCTAATGATGTAAAGCCTTTTATTAACTTATATCACTTTGATATGCCGTTAGTAATGCAGGAAAAGGGAGGATGGGAAAGTAAAGAGGTCGTTGAGGCATATGTGAACTATGCAGATAAGTGTTTTGAATTATTTGGAGACAGAGCTGAGCATTGGTTTACATTTAATGAACCTTTAGGACCAGTACTTGGAGGGTACTTACAAGATTTTCACTATCCAAACATAATAGATTTTAAGAGGGGTGCACAAGTAGCTTTTAATACAATTCTTGCACATGCGAAAGCCATTGAAAGATTTAAAAAACACAATCTAAAATCTAAAATTGGAGTAATATTAAATCTTAGTCCTACTTATCCAAGAAGTTCAAATAAGTATGATGTAGAGGCAGCAGAATATTGTGACTTATTTTATAATAGAAGCTTCTTAGATCCTTGTGTAAAAGGCGAATTTCCTAAGAAGTTAGTAGACACTCTTAAAAAATATAACCAAATTCCTATATATACAGATGACGAGCTAAAAATAATTAAAGAAAATACAGCTCAAATTTTAGGAATAAATTATTATGAACCAAGAAGAGCAAAGGTTAGAGAAAATGCTGTGAATCCTAATTCTCCATTTATGCCAGAATGGTTTTTTGATCCATATATAATGCCAGGAAGAAAGTTTAATAATTATAGAGGATGGGAAATATACGAGAAGGGAATACTAGATCTTTGCAATGATGTTAAAGAAAATTATGGAAATATAGAAGCTTTTATATCTGAAAATGGTATGGGTGTCACTGATGAAGAACGTTTTATTGAAAATGGACAAATTAATGATGAATACAGAATTAATTTTATTAAGGGACATTTAAAATATGTTCATAAAGCAATTGAAGAGGGATGTAATATAAAAGGATATCATCTATGGACATTCATTGATTGTTGGTCATGGATGAATGCATATAAAAATAGGTATGGTTTAGTTAGTTTAGATTTAAAAACTCAAAAGAGAACAGTAAAGAAAAGTGGAGAGTTTTATAAACTGTTAGCTACAAATAATGGTTTTGAAGAATAAAAAAGGGGGAATATTGATGAACAAATTTTTTGAAAAACTAGGGAAAGCATCGCAAAAGTTAGGTGGAGAAATACACTTGAGATCACTTAGAGATGCATTTGCATCACTAATTCCATTCATTATTATTGCAGGCTTAATGATTTTCATTAACTATGTTGTTATTGAACCAACAGGATTTATGTCTAAAATAATTAGTCCAGCAACATTAACTACTTGGCAAGATGTTGGAACATCTATTAATAATGGTACTTTAAATTTCTTAGCAGTATTGCTAGCGGGTGCATGTGCATATCATCTAGCAATAAATAGGAAATTTGAAAATCCAATAGCACCAGCGCTTCTAGCTATTTCAATATTTGTTGTTTTATTACCATTTGTGATTTCAACTACACCTGTAGGAGTTAAAGAGGCAGTTAAAGTTGCAGGAGTTATTTCTTATAGTTCCACTAATTCAGGTGGGATGTTCGTAGGTATTATAACTTCACTATTATCAACTGAATTATTTATGTGGCTATCTAAAAATGAAAAACTTAAGATTAATATAGGTGGAGAAGCAGTACCTCCAGCCGTTACAAAGTCCTTTAATAGTTTAATACCTATAATGATTACTATTCTAATTTTTGCTGTAGTGTCATTTGCAATAAAGCAACTTTTTGGGACAGATATAAATTCACTGATCTTAAAAACAATACAACGACCATTGGTAGCTCTAGTTACCAGCTTACCAGGATTTATAATATTAATGCTGTTGTCTAATTTATTATTTGCAATAGGGATACATCCAGGAGGGGTAATTGCGCCAATTATGGATCCAGTATTATACACAGCTATGAATGAAAATATGACTGCTTTTGCTCAAGGCCAACCTATCCCTCACATAATTAGCATGTCATTTAAGGATACATTTGGAGTAATGGGTGGATCAGGTAATACTATTGCGTTATTAATTGCTATATTCTTATTCTCAAAGAGAAAGGATTATAGAGATATTGCTAAACTTTCCACAGCACCAGGTATATTTAATATTAATGAGCCAGTTATATTTGGTTTACCAATAGTATTTGATTTAACACTAATGATTCCATTTGTATTAGCTTCACCAATTTGCTTAACTGCTGCATACTTAGTGACTGAGGCAGGATGGATGTCACCAGTAGTAATTCAAACACCTTGGACGACTCCACCAATTTTGTCAGGATTTCTAGCAACCGGTGGAGATTGGAGAGCTTCAGTATTTCAAATAATTATGATTGCACTTACAGTCTTACTATATATTCCTTTTTTAAAGGTTTCAGAGAAAAAGCAGATTGAAGAATAAATAGAAAGAATATAAAGATAAAAGGGAGATGTTTTGTTATGAAAAAAATATTATTAGTATGTAATGCAGGAATGTCAACTTCAATGCTTGTACAAAAGATGATTAGAGTGGCAAAAGAAAAGGGTATAGAAGTAACAATAGAAGCTATACCTTCGACAGATTTATCTAAGTGTTGGCAAAGTGCAGATGTAATTCTACTAGGACCTCAAATTGGATTTATGAAAGACAGTGTAAAAGAGACAGTAGAAAATAAGATATCAGTAGAAGTTATTAGTATGGTGGATTATGGTAGAATGAATGCTGATAAAGTCTTAACTTTCGCTATAGATTTAATGAAATAAGGTGGTTTAAAATGGAAGGAATGGAGTTAATAGCTTTCAATATTATTAGTAATGTTGGAACGGCAAAGAGTATGGGAATCCAGGCTTTAATTAAAGGAAGAGGCGGAAATGTAGAAGAGGCAGAAAAATTACTTGAAGATGCATCCGTGTTTATGAGAGAAGGACATAAGTCACATGCACAACTTATACAAGAAGAAGCAAAAGGAAATAAGCAAGAGCTTTCATTAATACTTATGCATGCTGAAGATCAATTAATGGCAGCAGAAATAATTTTATCTTTAGCTAAAGAGATGTTATATATGCAGAAAGAAATAAATGATTTAAAGAAAAAATAGTAAAAAGCCGAGGATTTATCTCGGCTTTTAATAAAATAAGCTTATAAAAAGTTTGGAACGAATAAGAAATAACAATTTTAAGTAAGTGCACAATTAAAAAATATCATAAAAGATTTTATTTAATCAAATAGTTTTGTTAATATTTTAGGAGGTCAAGATGAATTATTATTTGGGAATTGATATAGGAGGTACCAACTTAAGAGCCGCTATTTTAGATAATGAATATAATTTAATAGATAAATTTAAAATAGATAATATCGTTGAAAAAGGTGCGAACTATAATGTAGATAATTTAATAAAAATAATTAGGGAAAAGTGGAATACATATAACATTCAGGCTATTGGGGTGGCGTGTCCAGGTCCTTTAGATATAAGAAATGGAGTAATAATTAATCCACCTAATTTAAAAGGATGGGAAGGATTTGAAATAAAAAAATACTTTGAAGAGCGTTTTAAATTACCTACAACTGTAAATAATGATGCAAATGTGGCTGGATATTGTGAAGCTAAGATAGGAGCAGCTAAAAATGCTGAAAGTGTATATTATATTACTCTATCGACAGGAGTAGGTGGCGGATTTATTTATAAAAATGAGATAATTAATGGCTTTAATAACATAGCTGGGGAAGTATGTAACATGATAATAAATGAAGATGAATATAGTCATGCGGGCTTAAACGCTGGAGGATTAGAAGGACAGTGCAGTGGAGTAAGTATTTCTAGAATTGCTAGTAAGAAGTTAGGACAGGAACTCACTGCCAAAGATGTTTTTGACAGAGCTAAGGATGGAGAAGTAAATTGCAGGGGGGTTTTAAATGAGTGGTCTGTAAATTTATCTAAAGCAATTGCTAATATAATAACTATAGTAGATCCAGAAGTTGTAGTACTTGGCGGATCAGTTATATTAAACAATTCTAATTACTTAGAAAAATTAATTAATGAAGTTAAGCTAAGAGTATTTAACAATACTAATGTAAATATTAAATTGGCTAAAATAGGTGATGATGCAGGATTGCTTGGAGCGGGGATTCTAGCATCTTGCTTAAAATGACAGATATAATAAATTTCAGCTATTGAAGATTAAAGAGAAGAAGTATATAAAAGAATCGACTAGAGATTAATTTAATGGGCGGAAGAGTAGGATTTAAATCCTTTTGTGTTGCAACAGCTATACTTAAAAATTAATATTAGTACAAAGGGTAAGCTTGAAATAAAGAAGAAAATAGAATAAACATTGAATTTGATATGTGTACTAGTTCTTCTGCTTAGGATATAATATTAAGTTATAAGAGGTTTTCTTAGATGGAGGATTAAAAAATGAAAAAATTATTTATAAAGAAAATTTCTGTTGTTTTTATACTTTTACTTATGTTTATAAGTTTATTTGGGTGTGCAGCAGCAAATAAAACTGCTGTAAATAATCAGCAGGATAACAAGGCAGAAACTATAAAATCAGAAGATGAAAATATGGATTCTGGCCAAAATGGAGATTCAAAAAATAAAAAAGTAATTAATGATTTTCAAGGCGTTGCAGATTATATACATAAAAATGGAACCTTGCCTGAAAATTTTATAACAAAAGCACAGGCTGATAAGCTTGGATGGAAGCCAGGAGACGATCTTAGTAAAGTAGCACCTGGTAAAAGCATAGGAGGAGATGTTTTTAAGAATGCTGAAAAATCTCTTCCAGATGCGGCTAATAGAATTTGGCATGAGTGCGATATTAACTATAATGGAGGACATCGTGGGGATGATAGGATTCTTTATTCAAATGATGGATTAATTTACTCTACCTCAGATCATTACAAAACATTCAAAGTATTATATAAGGGAAAATAGTTTTTTATTCTTTAGGAATCTATAATAAATTTAAATCTTAGGATAATTATTATAATGGCCATTTTACTATAGTTAAATCGCTCAAAAAGAATAAAAAATAATTATGCTCGCCTGCCAGATTTTCCTCACATGAGTTTGGAAAGGCAGATGCGTAAAAAAATCTCCGGCTCCCACAGGCGCCTGCGATTTTTTTATTTCAAAGGATGTAGGAGGTGAATAGCTTGAATAAAGTAGTGATACAAGGCAGTAAGCTTACGGATAAAAATATTTTACACAAAATTTTAAAGCAGGAATTACAGCTTCCTGCGCATTACGGTGAAAACTTAGATGCACTATGGGATTGTCTAACTGCTGATATTCAGTTGCCAGTTACAATTGAATGGGTTGACTTCCAAAAAAGTAAAGACTTATTAGGTGATTATGCTGAAAATACCTTGGAAATTTTTAATGAAGCAGAAAAATTTACTGGAGGAAAACTTAATATAATTATTTCTTAGAAGGTGAATTTTAAGAAATAGGGGATAAAAATGAAAAAATAATTATAACTAACAAAAAATAGGGATGCTACTGATGCTTCCTACTCACCATGAACCCCACGAAAATTTAATTTTAATTTTCGTGGTTTTTTTATTTTGTTATTATGATATACTCAAATTTAACATAATTATGTGTAGTTATTTTTTGTTGGAATATTTTAAACATAGTATTTAATATAGGTGAGAATATAAATATATGTTAGTATTTAAGTATAATAAAGTACATATTACGTGCGAATTAAAAACGGCATTTAAGATTATAGAAGAGTTAAGAAAGAGGAAAGTGATTTATGAAGAGAATTGAATTAGTTCTTATGAAACTCAAAGAGAAAACGAGTACAAATCCAAAAGGCTGCTCTGCAACTGAAATTGCCGAAGAGCTAAATCTTATTAGAGGTAATGTAAGTACCGATTTAAATAAGCTAGCAAGTGAAGGGAAGGTAATAAAGTTAAAAGGGAAACCAACATTATTCATTGCCGCAAATGAAAGAATTGAAGTTCCAGTAGTATCCATAATAAATAAGTTTTCTGAAGCTAATCCGAGTTTATATACAGCTATAGAACAAGCTAAAGCAGCCATATTATATCCACCTAATGGAATGAACATATTACTTCTTGGAGAAACTGGTGTTGGTAAGTCTACTTTTGCAGGGATAATATATAAGTATGCAATTGAAATGAAAGTAAAATCTAAAGACAGTCCTTTTATAACATTCAATTGTGCTGATTATGCTAATAATCCTCAGCTATTACTTGGACAATTGTTTGGAGTAAAAAAAGGTGCTTATACAGGTGCAGATTTTGATAAAGAAGGTCTTTTAGAAAAAGCTGATGGAGGAATTCTATTTTTAGATGAAGTTCATAGGCTGCCAGCAGAGGGGCAGGAAATGTTTTTTACCTTTATGGATAGAGGAGTATACAGAAGACTTGGGGAAACTGACAGCGAAAGAAGTGCAAAGGTAATTATTATAACAGCTACAACTGAAGATCCAAACATGAACTTACTTCAAACCTTCAGCAGAAGAATTCCAATGGTTATAAATATACCAGCTTTAAGAAATAGGGGAATTGAAGAGAGATTTAACCTTATAAAACAGTTTATGATTGAAGAGTCTAGCCGTTTAGGAAAGAGCATTAAAGTATCAGTAAATTCATTAAAGGCATTTTTGTTTTACGATTGTCCCAATAATATAGGGCAGCTAAAGTCTGATATCCAGCTCACTTGTGCTAAAGCATATGCAGATTTTCTTTCTAATAGAAAGGAAGATATAAGGATTAGCAGTTTAGAATTGCAGCCTTATATAAGAGAAGGATTATATAAAGAAGTTGAGCATAGACAGTTATGGAATAAGTTAATTGATATAAATAACAGATACTGTATTTTTGATAAAGATGAAAAACAAATGATTTTTGAGGAAAAGGACCAAGATGAAAATATTTATGAGATGTTAGAAGCAAAAACTAGGGAACTTAAAGCGAAAGGGGTTGAAGGGAAACAATTTGAAGAAGAAATGGAGAGTGATATAGAAGACTATTTTAAAAATTACATGATTAGATTTCATAATAAAGTTGACTCAACGAATTTAGAGAATATTATAGAGCCATATATTATGGATATAATAAAAAGGGTAATTAATTTTTGTGAAGCAGAATTAAAAAGAGAGCTTGATAAACAGATACAATATGGCTTAGCAGTCCATATTAGTAATTCCATAGATAGAATTAAGAGAAATAAAAAAATTGAAAATCCAAAGTTAAATAAAATAAGGAAAGAATATAATAAAGAATTTAATATTGCACTAGAGGCTTTGAAGATAATAGAAGAATCTATAGACAGAGAAGTTCCTATTGACGAAGCAGGATTTTTAACTATGTTTTTAATTTACAATAGTGAAAAAATAAGAAATAAACGGAATGATGTAAATGTAATAATTATTGCTCATGGTGAAGGAACTGCTACATCCATGGTTAATGCAGTAAATGGACTCTTAGGAACACAATATGCAAAGGGAATAAATGCGCCAATAGAAGAAAAGCCACAGATTATATTGGAGAAGACTAAGGATTATGTAAGAGAAAATGGTATTAAATCAGATATTTTATTTTTAGTGGATATGGGGTCACTAGTTACATTTGGCAGAGAAATAGAAAAAGAATTTAAATTGAAGACAAGGACAATTCCATTAGTAAGTACGCTGCATTGTATTGAAGCAACTAGAAAAGCGATGCTTGGGTACACCTTAGATGAAATATATAGAGATACCTTAGAGGTAAATAATTTATACGATAATAATGTATTAGATTATATTCCAGATGATCCTGAAGAAAGAAAGCTAGCAATTGTAACAGTATGTACTACTGGCGAAGGCAGTGCTAAAGCAATGAAAGCATTATTAGAAAGAACGCTCAAATTTGAAAATAATTTTCTAGAAATTGTTCCTGTTAATATCATAGGAAAAGAAAGCATATACAGTAGATTAGATAAATTATCAAATAAATATCAAATAATTTGTTTAGTTAGTCCTTTTGAACTTGAAAGTGACTATCTGCAATATAATTTAGATGATGTTATTGAAGGTAATTGCATAGAAAATATACAAGACTTAATAAATAGAGAAAAAGTTTACGCTAAGATGGAGGATACCTTAGAACATCAGTTAAAGAAAATAGAAGGGAAAGTAGTTCTTAGTGATATAAGGAGATTTATTACAACAGTTACTAAGTTACTAAATATAAAATTAACATCAAATGCAATTATAGGAATAACTCTTCATATGGCAGTAATGATTGATAGATTATGCGATAATGGAGTAATAGATACATATGCAAATACTGATTCATATATAAAAGAAAATTTGGAATTATATAGAATAATAAAGAGTGAATGTTCAATATTAAATACTAAGTATACAATTTATATTTCAGATGATGAAATATGTTATCTTATGAATCTATTTATTATGAAGAGTAGAAAAAAATAAAGCACATTCTTGATGTGCATTGAAAAGTTTTTGAAAAGTAAAGCACATAAATACTTTTTAAAAGCTTTTTTTTATTAACCTAAAAAGGCTAAAATGCAAGGGGTAAAGAAATTGAAAAATATTTTATATTAATTTTTTTATGTTGGCATGAAGTTTGCTATATATATTAGCAAGAAGCAAATCAAATAATCAGAGTAGAAGGTGAAGTAATGGAAATATTATCAATGGAGCAAATAGTCATGGAATTAGTCATAAATGGAGGGAATGCTAGAAGCAAAGCAATGGCAGCTATTAAGGCGGCAAAAGGAGGTGATTTTGAATTAGCGAAGGAAAAAATAAAGGAAGCTAATGAAGCCTTAAATAAAGCCCATGATTTCCAAACCAAGTTAATTCAAAAAGAAGCAGCAGGAGAAAGTGTAGAGATAAGTTTACTTATGGTGCACGCACAAGATCATTTAATGAATGCTATGACTGTAAGAGATTTAGCTAAAGAAATGGTTTTTATGTATGAGGAGTTTAGAAAATAATTGTTAAATAAAGTAAAAATAAATTTAATTAGTTTGATAACAAGATATAAATAAAATTAATAATAGAGTTTTAGGAGGAAGAAAAAATGAGATATATAACTTTAGTATGTGCAGCAGGTATGTCAACAAGTATTTTAATGGCTAGAATGCAGGAAAGTGCAAAAAAGCAAGGAATTGAAGCAAAAATCATTGCTATGTCAGAAGCAAAATTTGAGGAATATGAGGAACCAACAGAAGTTTTACTTTTAGGACCTCAAATTGAATATATGGCAGATGAAATGAAGGAACAATATGAACCAAAGGGAATTAAAGTAGCGGTTATAGATATGATGGATTATGGAACTCTTAACGGTGAAAAAGTGTTAAAGGATGCCCTTGCATTATTAGATTAATTAAAAAAATATTATTATAAATATTTTTTGAGGAGGACTTAATATGTCAAATTTTGATGCAAAAGCTATATCTAAAAAAATATCTCCAATGTTAAATAAGATTCAGAAAAGTAAGATAGCAAATGGTGTTTCTGGAGGAATGATGATGGCAATGCCAGTTACACTTTTAGGTGCATTTGCAGCATTGTTTTTAAACTTACAAATACCTGCATGGAAAGGTTTTATTACTGCAACTGGAATTGCATATGCATTAAATATAGCTATAATGTTTTCAACAAATTTCCTGGCTGTAGTTTTTGGTTTAACTATAGCAAGCAGCTATGCAAAACAGTACAAGGAAGAGGGAACGGTACCAGCATTATTAGCTTTGGTTTGTTTCTTCATAGTAACGCCGTTTACCACAGATAAGGGAGGAACTACACTTTCTATGTATTGGTTAGGTGCACCTGGAATTTTTTCAGCTATTATTATAAGTTTAGTATCAACTAGAATATATGTATATATCAAGCAAAAAGGGATTACTATTAAGATGCCTTCAACTGTGCCACCAGTTGTATCTGATAGTTTCAGCAGCTTGCTTCCTGGATTTGCATCTATTATTGTATTTCTAACAGTATCAGCTCTTTTTGCTGCAACGCCATTTAAAACTATGCACCAATTTATATATAGTTTTATTCAAACACCACTACAAGGTGTTGGCGGAAATATTGTATCAATAATAATTCTATGGACATTTGCACAAGTATTATGGTTTTTTGGGATTCATGGAACATTGGTTATTTATTCAGTTATGATGCCGATATTCACAGCAATGGATGCAGCACAACTATCTGCTTATTCAGCAGGAGAAGCTCTTCCCAATATAACAGGTAGAGCATTTGTAAGTGTATATACAATGTCTGCCAGTGCAATTGGATTTGCCTTACTTATGCTATTTGCAGCTAAAAGTAAACAATATAAAACATTAGGAAAGCTGACAGCAGTACCATCTTTATTTGGAATTAGTGAACCATTAGTTTTTGGGACACCTCTTGTTTTTAATTTTAAATTTGTAATACCATTTGTGTTTATGAATGCAATTAATTTAACTATTGCGTATTTTATGACAGTAACAGGAATAGTGCCAAGAGTTGCAGGAATGACGCCAATGAGTGGAATGCCAATAATATTTAGCGGTTTAATGGAAGGAAGCTGGAAGATAGCCGTATTACAAGTTGCACTTGTAGGACTATCAACTTTAGTGTGGTATCCATTCTTTAGAAAAGCGGACAAAGAAGCCTATGAATTAGAGCAAAAGTCAGAAAATCAATAGCATATTTTAGAAATATAGAATGTTATTAAGAGCAGATTAAATTTAAATAATTCTCTTCTTAAACTAAGGAAATTTAAATAAAAAATTTAATTTAAAACCATCACCTTTAGTGATGGTTGAATTTCTAACTTTTGATATTACGTATATATGGAGGATAGTGCTGTGAAAGTAATAAATTTAAATGATAAATGGATATTTACTAAAGAAAAAACTCAAGAATATATAGGAAAAGAAATCTCTGAAGGTGAAAATGTAACTTTACCCCATTGTTTTAATGATGTAGATGGGCAAAGCGGAGAGGGAATGTTTAAAGGAGAATGCTGTTATCAAAGAAAATTAGATATAACAGAAAAGGAATTAAATAAATTTATATTTCTAGAAATAGGCGCCGCGGCTATTATTTCTAAAGTATATGTAAATGGAGAATTGGCTGGAAGCAGTAAATGTGGATTTTCAATGTTTAGGGTATTTTTAAATCCATTCTTACATTTAGGAGAAAACATTATTTCAATTATAGTAGATAACAGTCGACATGACGATGTATATCCACTAATGGCTGACTTTTCATTTTATGGAGGAATATATCGTGAAGTTAACCTTGTAGTAGCAGATGATCTTCACTTTGATTTAATGGATAACGGTAGAGATGGCATATACTTAACTCAAAAGAGAATTTGTGAGAACAAGTTTGAATTAAAAATAAATGGAAAAGTCATAAATGAATTAAAAGAAACAAAAGCTTCTAAGATTGAATTTAAATTATTAAATAAAGAAGAAAAAATAATATTTAAGAAAACGGTTAATATTAACATATCTAAAGATTCGGAATTTGAATTAATAGAAGAAATAAATAATCCAGAATTGTGGCAGGGAATAGAAAATCCTTATCTTTATAAATTTGAAGCACAATTATACTATGAAGAAATGATGTGTGATAAACGAAGCATAGAAATTGGATTTAGGACCATAGAAATAACACCAGATAGAGGAGTATTTTTAAATGGTAAAGCTATTAAGTTTAATGGAGTAAGCCGCCATCAGGATTTCGCAGGTATTGGTAATGCTTTAACTAAAGAACACATGGATTTAGATATGTCAATTATTAAAGAAATAGGTGCAAATACTATAAGACTTGCTCATTATCAACATAATGATTATTTTTACAGCCTTTGTGATCGTGAGGGAATATTAGTATGGGCTGAAATTCCTTTTATCAGTATTCCAACCACTTCTGATAAGGAAAATAAAAATGCTAAGGAACAGTTAGAAAGATTAATTAAGCAGGCGTATAATCATAGTTCTATTTATTGCTGGGGTGTTCAAAATGAAATCACTATAGCAATAGAAAATGAACAGATACATGAAATGGTAAAAGAACTTGCAATTATGGCTAAAGAATTAGATTCCAACAGATTTATAGCACAGGCTAATATTCACTCAGTGGCTAATGAGAGTAAGCTTAATGAATTGACTGATTTTGTAGGTTATAACTTATATTACGGATGGTATTATAAGGAAATGCAGGACTTGGGAAAAAGATTAGATGAATTTCATAAGGCAAGACCTAATATACCAGTTATGGTTACAGAATACGGGGTTGATACTAACCCTAAGCTTCATTCATATAACCCAACAGTAAAGGATTATACAGAAGAATATCAGTTATTGTTCCAAAATAATGCGCTAAAAACTTTTAATGAGAGAGAATTTGTTTTGGGCGGGTATATATGGGCTATGTTTGATTTTGGCAGCGAAATTAGAAATGAAGGAGGAGAAAAGGGGAGAAATCAAAAAGGTCTAGTAACCATAGACAGAAAGATAAAAAAAGATTCTTTTTATCTCTGTAAAGCATATTGGTCAAAGGAGCATTTTGTTAAATTGGCTGGCAGCAGATTTGTAAATAGGCATGAGGAGTTAAATGATATAGTGGTGATTTCAAATGTTGATAATATTAAACTGTATGTAAATAATGAATTCGTAAGTGAAATTAATAGCAATGAACCAATAAAGAAATTTGAAGCAGTTAAATTAGTTTTAGGAGAAAACAAAATTAAGGCAGAGGCTTTTGATGAAAATGGAGCTATTTATACTGATGAAATGATTTTGAAGCATGTTAAAGAGGCAGATGAAAGCTACATACTTAAAAAACCAGAAGAACAAACACATGTTACTAACTGGTTCCAAAAATTCGATTTATCTAATGTTCAAGAAGTAGCTATAAAAGAAGGACATTATTCAACTTTTGATACAATTGAAGAACTTTATAAAGATGAGCAGGCAAAAGCTGTATTTATAAAATATTTTGGAGATATAGCTGAAAGTCAACAGTTTAAGGTTATGATGGGGCTCATGACTATAGACAGCATGTCTAAGAGATCAAGGTTTAACATACCAAAGGAACTGTTAACTGTTATTAATACAGAATTAAATGTTATACAAAAGAAATAAGATCAATAAAGTTTCAGTATCAAGATAAATGGTTTTCTATCAAATGTTATAGATAGATTATACAAGGGGGAAATAAAAATGATTAAAAGAAGAAACAAAATCACTTCATTATTAGTAGCAGCAGCTGCTGTTGTTTCACTAGTACCTGAGGGGGTAAGTGCAGCAGAAATTAAGACAATTGATGTACATGAAGGCACTATAGAAAGTGCAGCATCATTCAATAACGGTGCTTATTACATTGATGGGGATATTGATGGTAAAGGTGAAGCTGTTTATTATGTATCACCAGATGGAAAGTATAATGAATTATTATCTGGTTCTAATAATAAGAATAATCAGATTGAGCAAGGATCTATAGCTTCTAACTTTGCGAGTAAATATGCTCGAGTATTAAGTAATGATCTGTATACAGCAGATTATACTGTTGATATGACTAATGGAACTGTAACCGATACCGATGCAAAGCAAGACATGTTAGATGCAGTAGGAAAAGCTTTAAAAAGCAAAATCAAAGATGCAACAGATAGATATGATAAGTCAGACAAAATTCTAAAAAAATATGATGATCATAATATTTCAAGAAGACCAGGTAATTATTTTATGACTACATATGCTACAAGTGATAATGAAAAAAAATATGCGCAAATCGATAGTAAAGGAAACTACTATTTTAATGTTTATTGTGACATAAATGGAAATTATATTGATGGCGACTATAATTTAGGCAAAATCAAAGTCGAAACAACTACTGCTGGTGCAGCTACTATTAGCAATACAGAAGATTCAAAGGACATTAAAGATGGTAAAGTAAGTGCAAGTCTTAGTAATATTGTTAATATAGATCACGATCAAAACAATGTTTATAGATGGGCAACTATTACAGTTATGAGTGATTCACCAATAAAAGCAATTAATGGAGTAGAAATTATAGATAAAAATAAAGATATAAAGACAGCATTTACTGATGTGAAAGGAGATCAAACTGAAATAAGCTATAATGTTATTCAAAAATTATCAAAAGCAGCAGCTCCTAATGAGATAAATGGAGCTAAATATCCTCAGACTGTAATTAATTACGTGCTTGCTGATAAACATGGTAATGCTGTAGATGGAATTGATGGAAAAGGCAAAATGATAACTGGTAACTACTTTATAATGGATGGAAAAATTTCAATATATGCTCTTAATTCAGATTGTACACAAGTGACAATTAGACCTTACGAATTTAGTTCAGATGGTAACTGGAATTACTTGGATGAAGGTAATATAGATACAGAAGATTGTGAAGAAGCTGATGATTCAACACTTGGTACAGTAGGTGCTGTAGCAGCTTCAGGAGGAGTTCTTTATAGAGTATCCGACGGATATGTATACTCATATGATAATAATGGTGGTTGGAATAAAACTTATAAAATAGATTCATCTTTAAATGAATTTACAGTTGAGAATGTTGGTAATATGATTTTATGGAATAAAGATAAAGAGATTTATTCAGTAATATCTACAAAACCTACAGTGGCATCTACTGCAACAACTACAGCTGCAGCAAGTGTAACAACTGCAACAGTAGCAACGGCTGGATGGGTACAGGCTATAGATGGAACTTGGAATTATAACAAAGCCGATGGAACTAAAGCTACTGATTGGATCAACGACAAAGGAACTTGGTATTATTTAAATGAATTAGGGGTTATGAAAACAGGTTGGATCAGTGACGAAGGAAGTTGGTATTACCTAAATGAATCAGGCGCTATGTTGGAGAACACGACTGTTGATGGATATGTACTAGATGCCACAGGAGCTTGGATTAAATAGTTAATGTATGTATGTGAGACAATTGAAAAATTAGGTTTATTTTAGTTAAATATAGTGAATTTCAAAAGTCGTGCTTCGCCTCCACCATGAAACCCACGAAAATCTAAAATTTGAATTTTCGTGGATTGTTTTAGTTTGTATAGATTTAGAGGAATATTTTATATACATAACAATATAAGAGAATATAATATTATAAGTAAAGATTTTAAGAAATTTAGCATCTGTAAAAGAGAAACATATCATAAGTGAGTGATAAATTTACTGAAATTGGATATGGAATTTGAGGTTAGACGTAGTTCATTAATTATTGTACATAAAATAGCCCAATGAGCATGTAGTATATTTTAATAAATATAAGTAAAGGGAATACTTTAAGTATTCCCTTTTTCTATATGGTAAAGTAAAATTCCATTAACATATACATTCCTCGAGATTTTCAAAGTTAAAAATAGTAAGAGACCTAAATTAAAGACTTTAGGAGATACAATATCTTACTTCTATAACAATTATTTGGTACAAATAGTTGGTTTTGCACATTCCTGTGACGATAACGGGATAAATCTAGATTCAGTTATTTCCCAAATTAGGACTAGTAGCTTAAAATTTTCCTATTCAGTGCACAAGTATAATTATAGAGATAAATTAATTATAAAAATCAAGTTTTTCTTTTAATAGTTTGGCTAAATATAGTCCATTTCTAGGAGTTAAAGATTTGTATTTAGCTAATATAAGCTAAGATCTTTTCTTTTTGTTTATTTATACATCGATTGAAAAAAACGTTATCAATTGATATAATGTAGAGGCAATAGTCCAATGGAAGGAAGTATTATATGTTCAGTTATAGTCAAATCAAAAGTCTTAATGATTTAGAAATTTCTGTTTATAATTATATTATGGATAATAAAGATAAGGTTCGATATATGAAAATAAGGGAATTAGCAGTTGAATCTCATGTATCAACTACAACCATATTAAATTTCTGCAAAAAAATAGGTTGTAGTGGTTATTCAGAGTTTAAACTAAAATTTAAATTATTTATAGAAGAAAAAGAAATTAAAAAAGTAAGTGAAGATAATACAGAGATAATTGATTTCTTTAAGAAAACGAATACTGAAGAATATGATGAAAAGATAGAGGAAATAGTAAAAGCCATATTAAAAGCAAAGAGAACAATTTTTATAGGAAGTAGCATGTCAGGAATTGTAGCAAGATATGGAGCACGATATCTATCAAGTGTTGGACAATTTAGTTTATGCATTGATGATCCGTATTACCCGACTACAGGTAAATTTTATGAAAATTCAGTTGTGATAGTATGTTCTGTATCTGGAGAATCAAAAGATATTATAGGCCATATAAATAGATTTAAAAAAGATAATTGCTGTATTGTTAGTATTACTAATACTGAAAATTGCACTATAGCGAAAATGTCTGATTATAATATACCTTATTATGTACCATATGTTAAAATAGGAATATATGATATTACAACTCAAATTCCAATCATAAGTATAATAGAGAGGATTGGAAGAAAATTGCAAAATCGTCGAGAAGAATCTATACAAGATGAGTAAATAGCTATGCATGAAAAATAAAAGTATTTTACATAGAGCTTTATTAATTTGAAGTTTTTAACTCAAGTTGATAAAGCTTATTTTAATTACTCTTTTTGTTTGTTAATCACAGTTATTTAAATATATGAAATGTCAAGAACATATTTCGATTTTGATTGCAAAAAAACATTTTGTTTTTTTGCAATAACAAGTTATTTAAGAACAGACATGTTTTTTATAAAGGTTTACATAGTGACAAAATTCGCTTTTTAAATTAACATTAAGATAAATTCAATAGCTATTCGAAAATAATAAATATAAGTGAGGTAATAAAATGGCAAAGGATTATGCATTAATTGCGAAAACGATTGCGAATAATTTAGGCGGTATCTCAAATATTGAAAGCGTAACTCATTGTATGACTCGTTTAAGAGTTTGTTTAAAGGACGACTCAAAAGTAAATGTAGATGAGATTAAAAAAATTAATGGAGTAATGGGATATGTGAATCAAGGTGGACAACATCAAGTTATTATTGGAAATAATGTATCTTATGTTTATAAGGAATTTTTAAAATTAGGAAACTTTGGAGATGAAAGTGACATTGCAAAAGGGATAAAAAAAGAAAAGCTAACTATCAAAAAAGTTGGAACTAATATATTGGATGCATTAGTAAGTACAATGTCACCATTGATACCAGCAATTATTGGTGGTTCAATGGTAAAGTTAGTAGTAATGATTTTATCTATGTTAAAAGTACTACCAGCAGACAGTACTACATATGCCTTACTGAATGCTATGGGAGATGCAGCGTTTTATTTCCTTCCAATTATGGTGGCAGTATCAGCATCTAAGAAATTTAAAACTAATACTTATTTAGCTGTTGCAATAGCAGGCCTTATGGTGCATCCAGATTTTATGAAACTAATGGTAAGCGCATCAGAAGGTAATGAAGTAACTTTAGCGTTTATTCCTATTGCATCTGTTAAGTATACGTATACGGTAATACCAGCACTTTGTATGACTTGGATATTATCATATATTGAAAGATTTGTAGATAAGATAACACCAGAAGTAACTAAAAATTTCTTAAAACCAGCGATTATAGTATTGATTGCAGCGCCAATAGCAATTGGATTAATAGGACCTTTAGGTATATGGATTGGTACAGCAATATCATCTTTAGTTTATTTTGTTCACAGCCAATTAGGATGGGTATCAGTAGCAATAATGGGAGCTTTATGGCCACTACTTGTTATGACTGGAATGCATAGAGTATTTACTCCAACTATATTAACAACTATAGCAGAAACAGGCATGGAAGGAATGGTAATGCCTTCAGAAATAGGTGCGAACCTTTCATTAGGAGGATCAGCTTTAGCTGTTGCTTTCAAAACTAAAAATAAAGAGTTAAGACAAACTGCAATTGCAGCTGCTTCTTCTGCAATAATTGCGGGAATCACAGAACCAGCACTGTATGGAGTAGCATTAAGATTTAAAAGGCCTTTGATAGCATCATTAATTTCAGGTGGTGTATGTGGTGCCGTAGCAGGGATAGCAGGACTCGCAAGTAGATCTATGGCTGCACCAGGTTTGTTCACAAGTGTTCAGTTTTTTGATCCACAAAATCCGTCAAGCCTTATTTGGATAATTGGAATAATGATACTAGCAGTTGTATTATCTTTCGTATTAACTCTAATATTTGGATTTGAAGATATTCCAGCAGAAGATAATATTGAAATAATGGGGGCAGATAATGAGTAAATACAGTTTCCCAGAAGAATTTCTGTGGGGCGGAGCTATTGCAGCAAATCAGGCTGAAGGTGCTTATAGAGAAGATGGAAAAGGTTTAAGTACTGTAGATGTTATACCACATGGAATAAACAGAATGAAAGTAAAATTAGGGTTAGAAGAAGATTTGACTTTGAAAGATAGTGAATTTTATCCAAGTCATGAGGCAATTGATTTTTACCATCATTATAAAGAAGATATTGCTCTAATGGCTGAAATGGGATTCAAAGTTTTTAGAACTTCAATCGCATGGACAAGAATCTTCCCTAATGGAGATGATAGCGAACCTAATGAAGCAGGAATTAAATTTTATAAAGATTTATTTTTAGAATGTAAAAAATATAATATAGAGCCATTGGTAACATTATGTCACTTTGATGTTCCAATGGAACTGGTTAATAAATATGGATCATGGAAGAGCAGAAAAATGATAGGATTTTTTGAAAAGTATGCAAGATGCTGTTTTAAAGAATTTGATGGTTTGGTTAAATACTGGCTGACATTTAATGAAATAAATATACTGATACATAGTCCTTTCTCGGGAGCAGGTATATATTTTAAGGAGGGCGAAAACAAAGATCAGGTTAAGTATCAGGCAGCTCATCATATGTTAGTAGCAAGTGCTTTAGTAACTAAAATAGCCCATGAACAAAATCCAGAAAATAAAGTTGGATGTATGCTTGCAGGAGGAGATTTTTATCCGTATTCATGTGATCCAAGAGATGTATGGATGGCTCATACAAAGGACAGAGAAAATTTATTTTTCATAGACGTACAAGCTAGAGGTAAGTATCCATCATATTCAAAGAGGGTATTTGCGGAAAAAGAAGTTAGTATTGCAATGGAAGAAAATGATCTGGATATATTAAAAAATACAGTAGATTTTATATCTTTTAGTTATTATGCTTCTAGATGTGCATCTAAGGATATGGAAAATCAAACTGAAGCTAATGTTGTTAAATCTATAAAAAATCCTAATTTAGAAGTTAGTGAATGGGGATGGGCCATTGATCCGTTAGGACTTAGAATAACTATGAATACTCTATATGATAGGTACGAAAAACCTTTATTTATAGTAGAAAATGGACTAGGTGCTAAAGATACAATAGAAGAGGATGGCTCAATAAATGATGATTATAGAATTGATTATCTTAGACAGCATATCATAGAAATGAAAGAAGCAATGGAAGATGGAGTTGAACTATTAGGATATACATCTTGGGGATGCATCGATTTAGTTTCAGCATCCACTGGAGAGATGAGTAAAAGATATGGATTTGTATATGTAGATAAACAAGATGATGGAACTGGAACTTTAGAGAGAAAAAGAAAAAAATCTTTTTATTGGTATAAAAAAGTAATAGAAACAAACGGTGAATGTTTAATATAAAAAAGTAATGATTATTATAGATAAACAATACTAAACTTAGAATTATGAGATAACTTACCGAAATTATAAACATTTTTATTCCGAAAAACTATGAAAATATCGCTGAAGGTACTAAGTTGCAGGTTGCATCCACTTTAGCATGCTCCAACTTTCAGTTTGACAAGCTAAAGTGGAACAACCTATAACTAAGAACCTTTAACAGCTCATTTTCAAATGTTTTCTTCACAAAAATGCTTATAATTTCTAGTTAAGATATCACCTTAATGTCTTAACAAATTTGTAAATATATTCATTTAATAAGTCAAATATTTATTTTAGATATCTATAAATATCATTAGTCAAGAAATTAGAAAAATAGCTCCTAAAATGGATACTTTAAGAAGAACCATGGGATGGAGTGTAGAAGATTTATCTAAAACACAGATAATAATTGAAAGTACTTTTAGAGACAGCCATCCAGGTAATGATCATCTGATTAAAAAATAAGAGTAAAATACAAGTATTCCTGTAATAAAGTGTTTTGGACTTTGTAAGAAATAAAAAAACCTGATATAAACATATTGTATGTCACTTGCAAGACGACAAAACATTTATATCAGGAGGTTAACTTAAATGAATAATATAATAATGGTTCCAAATACTTTAATTTTAGGAATAGACATCGCAAAGGATAACCACTATGGTCAATTTATAGTAAATGGTGAATATATTAAAAAACCATTCTTAATAAAGAATACCAAAGAATCTTTTGATTGTCTATTTGAAATAATGAAAGAATTGACTGAAAAGTATGGAACAGTTCATACTCTTGTAGGGATGGAACCAACAGGTCATTACTGGAAAAATATCGCCTATTATTTGAAAAATAGAGGCATAAGCTTATGCTTGGTAAATCCTTATCATGTTAATAAAACCAAGGAACTAGAAGACAATAGTCCAACTAAAAATGATAAAAAGGATTCTAGAGTAATAGCAAGACTTATATATCAAGGTCAATATCTTACATGTATGTTTGATGATGAATTATACGTTAATTTGAGAATAGCTAGTAATAGCAGGCAGGATTTAAAAAAGCAATTAATTAGAGAAAAAGTTAGACTAATAGCGCTATTAGATGAATATTTTCCTGAGTTAAGAAAGTTATTTTCTGATATTTTAGGTAAATCATCATTAGAAATACTAAAAAAATGCCCGTTCCCGAAGGATATAAGAGGTACAGGGATTGACAAAATTACAGAATTGCTAAAAGGTGCCACCCAAAATAGAGTTGGAATAAAAAAAGCAACTTTAGTTTGTGAAGCAGCAGAAAATTCTATAGGTGTCCCTGTCGGTTTAGATGGAGCTAGATATAGATTAAATCTTATAATTAAAAATTTAGAAAACATTCAAAAGCAAATAGATGATATTGAACTTATAATGCAAAAATATTTAATTCAAACTGGTTATTCAGAATACATCTTAAGTGTAAAAGGAATAGGTATAGTTACTGCATCTAGTTTCTTAGCAGAAATAGGAGATGTATCAAAATATGATGATTATAAGCAAATTCAGAAAGTTGCAGGTTTAAATTTAAAAGAAACTAGTTCCGGCAATAAAAAAGGAAAAACAGAAATAAGCAAAAGAGGTAGGCCTAATTTAAGAAATATTTTATATCAAGCATCATTGGTTATGGTCGCTAAAAATGAAGCATTTAAAGAAGTTTATGAGCATCTTACAAAAAGAAATAATAATAAACTTACAGGAAAACAAGCAATAGTTGCATTAAGC
The DNA here is from genome assembly GCF_000230835.1 of Clostridium sp. DL-VIII. Lineage (NCBI taxonomy): Bacteria > Bacillati > Bacillota > Clostridia > Eubacteriales > Clostridiaceae > Clostridium > Clostridium sp. DL-VIII. The sequence goes on along the minus strand of NZ_CM001240.1, from coordinate 5,604,647 downwards.
GTAAGACTTATCAAAGTCCTTTATGTTTTATGTACTAAAAAAGAACTTTATTCTAATGACAAAGTTCATGGACTAGAAAGTTATCAAAAAGTAGCTTAAGGAAAGTATAAAGATTGTATTGGAAAAAGATTGTTCTTTAAAAAGAGTAAGGTTAAGCGCGTTCAACCCTCCATAAGGGCTTAATTGACCCAGTATACAAGGATTACTGCAACACCTGCTCTAAAATGCAGAACGAAGGAATGATAGAGGCATTAAAAATATGTACTCAGGGAGACATGATAGGGTCAGCATTAGAGCGTTCGAGGTGTATACCTTAAAAAATTGAAATATTAAGCTTTAATTGGTGGGTTCTACGACTCTTAAGTAAAATAAATCTATTTATTCAATATAATCTCAAGTTATTCATTTGAACTACTTTATGATATAAATGAAATCTTAAGAAATTAAGAGAATAATAAAGAAAATACTCAATTTATTGAGATAGGAGTGATATAATGAATATATTTCAAAAATTTATAAATAAAAAGCAAGAAGAAACAATTATAGAAAAAACGGAAAATGGATTTATTTATGCACCAATGGAAGGTGAAGTAATTTCTTTGAAAGAAATTAATGATGGTGTATTTTCAGAAGAAATGCTTGGAAAAGGGTGTGGAATGAAGCCGAAAGATGGAAAACTATATGCACCTTTTGATGGAGAAATTCTTTTGATTACAGAAACAAAACATGCAATTGCATTGAAAAGCTGTGATGGAATAGAACTACTAATTCATGTAGGAATGGATACAGTTAAAATGAACGGAAAAGGCTTTAATCCATTAGTGAAAGCTGGAGAAAAAATAAAATGTGGGCAATCACTGATGACATTTTCTATATCTGATATTGAAAAGGCAGGATATGTGACTACTACAGCAATAGTTGTAACAAACACTGATGAATATAAGGATATAGAAGTACTTGCACAAGGTCATAGAGAAAAATCAGAAAAGCTTATCAAAATTTTATAAGAAAGTGATTTGTATTTAGAGGATTTAAGGCAGGCTGCACAGAACAGTCTGTTTTTTTTATTCTTTAGGAATTTATAATAAAGTTAAAGCTGTGGATAACTTATTGAAAAGGCCAATTAAGTAGGTTTTGTGTGTCAAAAAGAATAAAAAATAAATCTTATTCGCCTGCCAGATTTTTCTCACATGCGTTCGAAAAGGCAGATGCGTAAAAAAAATCTCCGGCTCCATAGTCGCCTGCGATTTTTTTATTTTCTCGAGGAAATTATAATTTAGTAAAATCTGTGCACGAGGTACTCTTTGAAGGTATAACTTTTTGAACATATTAATTAACTCGTTTTAATATTTAAAAGAATAAAAAATACATTATATTTATCTGCCAAATTTTCTTTAAATACATACTTAAAAATTCAAATGCATAAAAAAATTTCAGAATAAAAGTACTGAATAGTGTTAATAGACATTTTTATCTCGACAAATGCACTTTCAAGCCTAACTTGATGAATATAATTGTGAAATTAAGTTTTGTATAAGAATTTAAATGGACAACAAAATATGTATAAAATCAATAATAAAAACAATAAATGATAAGATTTATTACATTTGATGAGCTATACTTACATTAAGTTAACGTTAACAATTTATCTATGAAAGTTTTTTTGAGGGAAGATAATGAATGAAAATAAAAAATGGCAGTATAGATGTCTTGCCAAAGAAGCAGTAGATATACTTGAAGATAATCACTATGATGCTCATTATGCAGAGAATCTTCAAGAAGCTAAAGATATGGTACTAGGCATGATTACAGAAGGCGCAAGTGTTGCATTAGGAGGCTCTGTAACTATAGATGAAATGGGCTTACTTAAAATATTTAGAGAAGGTAAGTATAAACTATTTGATAGATATCAGAAATTACCTCATGATGAGATCATTGAAATACAAAGACAATCTTTATTAGCAGATTTTCTAATAACTGGTACTAATGCTATAACAAGAAATGGCGAATTGGTTAATATGGATTGTTCAGGCAATAGAGTTTCTGGGATGATATTTGGTCCTAAAAGAGTTATAGTAGTCGCTAGTGCAAATAAGTTAGTGGATGATGTAGAAGCAGCTATTAAAAGAATTAAATCTATAGCACCACTAAATGCTAGAAGAATAGGCCATGAAACACCTTGTGTAAGAACAGGTAAATGCATGGATTGTAATGTGAAGAAAAGAATATGTAACTATTTGACTGTAATAAATCACGGATGGAAGTTTGATGGTAGGATAAGTATTATAGTTATAGCTGATGAAGCAGGATTTTAATTTTATTAAGAGGTAGAAAAGATGAGAGATTACGGAAAATGGATGGCGGATTCGATAATAGCAAAAGATATAAATTTAACTGATCACTGGGGCTATGAGTATGGTTTAACTTTAGACGGAGTAGCTGAGGTATGGAAGAAAACAGGAGAAAAGAAATACTTAGACTTTATAATAAAGACCATGGAACATTTTATACAAGAAGATGGAACTATAAATGGCTATATGCTAGATGAATATAATATAGATCATTTGAACAATGGTAAAATACTGATAACTTTATATGATGAGACTAGAAATGAAAAGTATAAGAAAGCACTAGATTCACTAAGAAAACAAATAGATACTCATCCAAGAACTAATGAAGGTGTATTTTGGCATAAGAATATATATCCTCATCAAATATGGCTTGATGGACTATATATGGGGGCAACATTTTATGCTAAATATATAAAAGAGTTTGGACAAGTATCAGAGTTTGATGATGTGGCTAAGCAGTTTATAATATGTGAAAAGAATCTGAAAGATGAAAAGACAGGTCTTTTATACCATGCTTGGGATGAGAGTAGAGAGCAAATTTGGGCTGATAAAGAAACAGGATTATCGCCACATTTTTGGGGACGATCTATGGGTTGGTATGTGATGGCTTTAGTTGATACAATTGAGGTATTTCCACAGGATCATAAGGATAGAGAGAGATTAATTGATATACTAAAAGATTGCATAAACGCTCTGCTTAAAGTTCAAGATAAATCAAGTCATGTATGGTATCAAATTTTAGATCAAGGTGATAGAAAAGGTAATTACTTAGAAGCATCAGGATCATCAATGATAGTATATGCCTTATTTAAAGGAGTAAGAAAAGGATATTTATCAGAAAATTTAAAAGAAGTTGCAAAGAAATCTTATAAAGGTTTAATCGATGAATTTATATTGGAAACAAGAGAAGGGTTAATAAATCTAAACAAAATTTGTTATGTTGCAGGTTTAGGTGGAGTTGATAAGAGAGATGGGAGTTTTGCTTATTATATAAGTGAACCTATAATAAGTAATGAACCAAAGGGATTAGGGCCATTCATCTTAGCAGCATCTGAATATCAATTAACCTGAAATAATAATAAATTTGTTTGATTGAGGGATGTTTACATTAACCAATCGGATAATAGAGGGAGATGTAAATATCCTCTAAATAAATAATAGTGTGAATGATAACGTTTGAAATATTCTATTTGTTACGTTTATAGTTTATGATAACGTTTAATAGAATGGGAGAAGTTTTATTTTGGAATAGAGAAAATCTTTTGAAGAAGACGTTCGTAACAGTTAGAAAAACTTTTGCCCTCTAGAAAAAAGTCAGTAAGTTTGTTAAGTGATTTGTACAAAAAACAGAAAATTTATGCATAAATTTTGAAGGAAACTGTAAGAAATATTAAAAATAAAAATCGAGTAAACTCGGGCTTTATAGAGTTTTCGAGAGTACTAAATTATAACAAGGAGGAAAAAATAATGACTGAAAAAATTAAATTAAGAAACATACTTGGATATTCGAGTATAAATTTTTTGGGAAGTGGAGCCCAGGGCTTAATGTCTGCATGGCTGTTATTTTTCTATACTACTGTTTGTGGACTTGATCCAGTAAGAGCGGGATCGATTTTTGGAATTGCAAGACTTATTGATGCTGTTGGAAATCCAGTATTAGGCTTTATAAGTGATGGTTTGGGGCAAACTAAATTAGGTAGAAAATTTGGTAGAAGGAAACCTATTATTGCACTTGGAATAGTTGGAATAGCTATTATATTCCCATGTTTATGGATATCAGGACACTCTTTTGAATATTACTTTGCTGTTAATATGATATATGAAATATCTTATACTTTAATATTTGTACCTGGGACAACTCTTCCGGCTGAAATGACTCAAAGTGCTGCTGAAAAAGCAAAACTTATTGGTGGGAAGCAATATTGTGGTACTTTATCTGGATTTATCTCAGGGCTATTAACTGCATGGATTTTTAGCACTTTTGGAAAAACTTCAGCTCAATCCTTTTGGTATATAGGACTTTCTTGGGGAATTATAACTACATTAGCTTTGCTATTCTTTATATTTAATGTATATGAAAGAGATCCAGAATCAGCTGTTTACGAAGATGCAGCAGGCTCACTTGGCGAAGTATTTAAAAAGCTTGGAGTTGATTTAGTTTCTTGTATGAGACTTAGAGCATTTAGACTCCATAGTATTATGTGGTTCTTAGGCAGTGTTTATAAACAGCTTGCAGGAGGGGTTCTTACTTTCTTTGCGATTTATGTCTTAAGCTTAACAACAGTTAATGTTTCAGCAGTAAACAGCGTATCTTCAGGAGTATCACTTGTAGCTATATTTATATATATAATACTTGCATATAAATTTGGTGGTCCAAAAACTTTCAAACTAGGTATTGGAATAATCTTAGTTTCACTTTTAGGTTATATATATCTTGTATTTGCAGGACATAATTCAATGACTTTAACTTTATTCTTTATTTTTACAGTAGTTAATATTGTAGGTAAAGCTGCTGTTGACTATATACCAACTTACCAAATGGGATTCGTTGCAGATATAGATGAAGCGCTTACATTAAAGAGAAGAGAAGGTATCTATAATGGAATAAATGGTTTATTTGGTAAGCTTGCAACATCAATAGAATCATTTGTACTTGGAATTGGTTTAGCAGCATTTGGATTTGTAAGCACAAGTGCAAAAGCTAAGGTTATGCCTCCACAGCCAGCTAGTGCAATAACAGGTATATCTGTAGTTACAATTGTATTTCCAATAGTATTGCTTGTAATAACTTGGATTGCAGCTTCAAGATATAAGCTTACAAAAGAAACTCATAAATTATTGGTAGATGAAGTAAATAGAATTAAAGCTGGCGGATCAATGGATGACGTAACTCCAGAAGCTAAAGTAGCTGTTGAAGTTTTGACAGGCTGGAAATATGAAAACTGCTTTGGAAATAACAATGTAGCATATACAAACAATGTAGCATATGCAAATAAAATAAACTTATAGTAGTTATAATTTTATAGAGTATTATCGCAAACTAATGTTATTAACAATTTTTGCATTAATAAATATAATGGGTAAAACATGTGTGGATTATGTACCAACTTATAAACATATAAAATATGAAGCAAAAAATGCACTTTAATTAGAGTAGTAGGATATAAGTTTTTATATATACTAATGATACGTGTATATAAATTTAGAAAGGATGTAGATTACAATTTTAAATTTCAATATAATATCAAAAACATCTAGGACAATTTCAATTGAAATTGTAAATGAAGAAAGTTTTTATTTAAAGGAAGCAGTGAATTTATATATAAATAATGAAAAGATATCGGAAATTAATACTAATGTATATACAATTAAGGATTTAAATCAAGATACTGAATATATTATATACATTGAAGAGATTTCTACAAAAGACATAAGTGAGAAGATTAAAATAAAAACTTTAAGTGAATCTTATGTTCTTAATGTAAAAGATTTTGGCGCAAAAGGTGACGGTCTAGAATTAGATACAGCTGCAGTACAAGCCTCTATAGCAGCTTGCCCATTACATGGAAGAATTATAGTACCAAAAGGAAGATACCTATTAACTCCAATCTTTTTAAAAAGTAATATAACTATTGAATTAGAAGAAGGTGCTGTATTATTAGGCGCTCAGGATAGAAATAAATATCCTATATTACCAGGATTGCTAAAAGGTTCATCAAAGGAAGAATACTTCTTAGGGTCTTGGGAAGGCGATCCAGATGATTGCTTTGCTAGTTTAATAACTGGAATCAATGTAGAGAATGTAAACATAATTGGTAATGGAATCATAGATGGAAATGCCAGCATTGATAATTGGTGGTTTGAAGCAAAGAAAAAAAGAATTGCATGGAGACCAAGAATGATATTTCTTGTAGGATGCAAAAATATTTTAGTTGAAAGCGTTACAGTTAAAAATTCGCCATCATGGACAATACATCCTTTAATGAGTGAAGATTTAAAATTTATTAATTTATATATTGAAAATCCTAAGGATTCTCCAAATACTGATGGTTTGGATCCAGAATCCTGTAAGAATGTGCATATATTAGGAGTTAACTTTTCTGTTGGAGATGACTGTATAGCAATAAAATCAGGAAAAATATTTATAAGTAAAATAAAGACAATGCCTTCACAACACATTTATATTAGAAACTGCAATATGAATTTTGGACATGGCGCTGTAGTGCTTGGAAGTGAGATGTCCAGTGGGATAAATAATATATATGTAGAAAATTGTTTGTTTAATGAGACGGATAGAGGTATTAGAATAAAAACAAGGAGAGGCAGAGGGGATACTGCTATTATTGACGAAATATATGCAAGAAATATAAAGATGAATAAAGTATTGACACCTTTTACTATTAATTGTTTTTACTTCTGTGATATAGATGGTAAGACAGAATATGTATGGAGTAAAGAGAAATTACCAATAGACGATAAAACGCCATATATAGGTAACATTTATCTTCAAAATATCACTTGTTTAAATGCTCAAGTTGCTGCTGGATTCATGTATGGACTTCCGGAAAGAAAGATCAAGAAAGTAAAAATGGAAAATATCTATGTGAACTTTGATGAAGATGCAAAAGCTGGTGAGGCTGATATGCTAAGTTTTGTTGAACCAATGTATAAAAATGGATTCTATTTCAATAATATAGAAGAATTAGAACTAAAAGATGTTGTAGTAGAGAATTCAGCAACAGAACCAATAATAAAATTAAATATAGATAAATAGAACAACCTTGAACTAAGAACCTTAACAGTCCAATTTCAAAGGCATGTTTCCAAAAATATATTTAATTTATGGTATGGAAAAAATTCAAAGTATGTGTAAGAGTATTAGATGACCATATTTATAAAGTTGCTAAAACTTTAAGTTTATATATTCACTAGAAAGAACTGGTAGTTTATTGTGCAGTGTTGCATTGAAAATATAGCTGTAGGTATTTCTTTAGTTGAAGTTATTCCGTTTAAACTTACCAGAAATTTATATTAAGAGGAAGTTTAAATGGGCATAACTTTTATTGTTAGAAATTCACAGCAATATTCTCTAGTAACATAGCAAAAAGACTACCAGTTCTAATTCTTTTGGTGGATTATGGCATAAGTTTAAGCTATATGGTTAACACCATAGGGTGAATTTATCGCTCACTTAGAAGTTTTCTATATTTCATTGGAGACATGCCCATTACAGTTTTGAAAACTCGTGTAAAGTGTGTATTATTGGTAAAGCCAGCTTTTTCAGCAATATCAATAATTTTATACTTTCTATTTTGAAGTAATTGAGTTGCATTTCTAATTCTTATGCTATTTAAGTATTCAATAAATGTAAAGTTTGTTGTTTGCTTGAATAATTTACTTAAATAAAATGGGCTCAAATAAAATTCTTTAGCAACTGAAGATAAGGATATAGTCTGGTAGTAATTTTCATTTATATATTTAATTACTTGTGAGATTTTTGGATTAATTGGTTGCATAGAATTGTAATCCTTTAACTTAAAATCATCAACAAAATTATTAATTAGAATTAGCAATTCGCACAACAATACTTTGGAATGAAAATCTTTTTTATCGCTTTGACTTTTATCAACTTCAAGAAGATGATTTAGAACACTCTCAATATTGTTCTTATACTTAAATGATAAAGGTAGTACTCTATTTTTTAAATTAAAACATGAATATAAATTAAGAGTATTCACATTTTGGGAAAATTCTTCTAAAAATGCTGGAGTGAAATTTACTACAATTCTTTCATGAGAATGATCCGAAAAATCAGAAGTTTTATGGATTTCGTTAACGTCTACTAATACAAGATTTCCTTCAGATATTTTATAAATGGTGTCATTTATAAAATATTTTCTTTCGCCGTGAATTAAATAAAATATTTCATAATCTTCATGAAAATGATGTTGAGGCATATCAAATTTTTTGGTTCTCTTTAGCTTATTTATAAAAAAATTATTATGAAAAACTCGAACAGATCTATTAGACATTTTAAACATCTCCCAATAATAAATATTAAAATATGTAAAGAATAGAGCCTTATGATAAAAAAAGTGAAATTTATCAACAATATTTAATATACAATGTAATTAAACTATATTCATTTTCATAAGTCAAATATTATTCAGTATTAAAGGAAAGCAAATGCTATTTGCAAGCCTTTAGTATTGAACGAAATGATTATAGGATATTTAAGTTAACTAGAATGAATGAGGTACGCGTATCAGAAGATAATTTTGAACCAAGAGATTTTGTACCATTATCTATAGATGGTGTAGATTGGATGACAAAAGAAGTAGTACCGGCAATTATATTTTTTAAAATCATAATATTAAACGCCCGCTTAATGTGAATTTAAGTGAGGGCGTTTTTATAATTAGATAGTCTTTTTAAAATTATTTAATCCTTTCAGAAAACTTTCTAAGTCAGTTGGAGAGTAATTTTTTTGTGCAGCTTTAATATCTTTAAGAGGTGGCATGCCAAAATACCTGCTGAAAAAATAAGTGCCGATACTCTTCTGATATTAATAGATTCTAATAAAGGTCTAATTCCATCTTCCGTTAAAATTTTAGCATTTCTTTTTTGTATAATAATATTTTATCATAAATTTCCAACTTATTGGGTTCGAGACTTTAAAGATAAATTATACATAATTATGAAATATTTAATTTATTTTTATGTGCCTTATATGATTTAGTTATAATATGAGTAGTCTGAAAATGAAATAGAATTTGTACAAAAATGATAACAAATATATTTTGATATAATTTATAATCAAAGTGTAAATATTTACAAAGTGGTTAAAGTGTATCATGAAATGGGGGAAATATGAGTTCATATATTTTTGAAACAATTGAGCATGAAGAGAAATATCCAGCAAAGGTGTTTGTAACATCAATTGAACATTCTAGTTTTCATTGGCATTATGATTATGAATTAATTTTAGTTCTGAAAGGATCCCTAATAGTAAATGCAAGCCCTAAGATAACGGTTTTGGAAGCAGGGGACATTGTGTTATTAAATTCAAAAGCAGTACATGAATTACAACGTACTAAGGAAAATAATTTATGCTTATTTATCCAGATGAATGAGAATTTATTCAAAAATACAAAAGATGATAATAGATCGTATTATTTTTACTTAAATAGCAAGCTTAATGATAAAAAGCCTAAGAACGGATATGATGTATACGTTGCTAATGCTGCTAAAATTGGACTTGAAAGTCAGAATGATGAAATATTTAACACTTATCGGGTAAAATCTTTAGTTTATATGTTAATAGCGGACTTATTTGAATTCACATTATATGATATTCATCAAAAAGCTGTAGATTTGAAAGAAACAGAAAACACAGAATTGCTCATGCAGGTAATAAACTTTATCCAAAAAAACTGTACAAAAGATACAGTATTAGATGAACTATATAAATTTATAGGCTTGTGCGAGAAATCAGTTTATCGTTTCTTAAAGGCAAACATTGGATTATCACCTAAAGATTTAGTACTTAGCAGCAAAATAGAGGCTTCTAAATATATGCTTAAGTTTTCAAATAAGTCAATTAGCTTTATAGCAAATGATTGTGGCTTTTATTCTGAAAGTACTTTTTACAGAGCTTTTAAAAAAGAAATAGGTGTGACCCCTTCTGAATACCGAAAAAGTGGGGCAAGTTTAAATGCGGATCCTAATGTACAAGGCTATTTGCGTTTTGATTTTAAAGAATCTATCAATTTATTAGAAAAATATTGTAAAGGGGATATGTAAAAATGAAATGTACTAAATTAAAAAGACTATCTTATACTGAAAAGGCAAAGGAAATAGTTAACTCTTTAACTCTAGAAGAAAAGGTTTCCTTAATGGGTGGAAATGTTACTCTTAATGATATGCTCTCTGATTTGAGAGATGCTGATGAGCAAAAACATTATAATAGTTATCCTTATCCAGCAGGAGGAATAGAGAAGAATAAGGTGCCTCCTATGCTTTTCTGTGATGGCCCAAGAGGTGTAGTTTGTAGTGCAGGAAAAAGCACATGTTTTCCAGTATCAATGCTTAGAGGTGCAACATTTGATACAGCATTAGAAGAAAAAGTAGGTAATGCTATAGGTAAAGAAGTTCATGGGTATAAAGGGAACTTATTTGCAGGAGTATGTATCAATCTTCCGTATAATCCAGGCTGGGGAAGAAGCCAAGAAACTTATGGTGAAGAATCTTTTCACTTAGGGGAAATGGGACGAGCATTAGTTAAAGGTGTACAAGACGAAAATGTAATCGCATGTGTAAAACATTTTGCCTTTAACCAAATGGAAATTTCCAGATTTAAAGTAAATGTTGAATGTGATAAACGTACTGAAAGAGAAGTATTTCTTCCTCATTTCAAGAAATGTGTTGATGCAGGTGCAGCAGCTATTATGAGTTCTTATAATTTATACAAAGGAACTCATTGTGGACATCATGATTACTTATTAAATCAGGTATTGAAAAAGGAATGGGATTTTGATGGATTTGTTATGAGTGACTTTATTTGGGGAGTTAGAGATACGGTTGAAGCAGCTAATGGCGGACAAGATATGGAAATGTGCTGCACTCAGTTCTTTGGAGATAAATTAGTAGAGGCAGTAAAAAACGGACAAGTAAAAGAAAGTAAAATTGATGAATCTGCATTACGTATCGTGCGTACATTGCTAGCATTTGAAGATGCTTATTCAAATGAATATGATGAGAGCGTAATCGGATGTGAAGATCACATTAAACTTGCACTTCAGGCAGCAAGAGAGGGGATTACATTAATTAAGAATGAAAATAATGTATTGCCACTAAGCAAAGATAAAGCAAAAAAAATTGTTGTGTTAGGAAAGTTAGGAGATAAAGAAGTAATTGGAGATCACGGTTCAAGTCAGGTAAGACCAGCTTATGTCATAACACCATTACAAGGAATTGCAAATTCAGCACCTAAAGCACAAGTTGTATATTACAATGGGGAAAATTTGGAACACGCAAAAGAATTAGCTAAAGATGCAGACGCAGTTATATTTGTAGTTGGATATAACTATGACGATGAAGGTGAATATATATCAGAAGATGAATTTGAATCTTACACAGGAGCAGTAGGTGGAGATAGAAAAAACTCATTAGGTCTTCATGAAAATGAAATTAAATTAATACAGGAAGTAGGTCCTGTTAATACCAATTCTATAGCTGTGTTAATTGGTGGAAATATGATAATGATGGAAGAGTGGAAAGAAAGCGTTGGAGCTATAATGATGGCATATTATCCAGGTATGGAAGGCGGAACTGCAATAGGAGAGATTATATTTGGAGATGTTAATCCAAGTGGAAAACTACCATATGTAATTCCATTTAAAGAAAGTGATCTTCCACAAGTAAATTGGGATACAACATCTCAATGGTATGATTACTATCATGGATATACAAAGTTAGAAAAGGAAGGCATAAAACCATCTGCTCCATATGGATATGGACTATCTTATACTAAGTTTGATTTTAGTGATGCAAAGTTTGATGCATCTGATGATAGTGTTATCGCTAAATGTATTGTTAAAAATACAGGAAAAATGGCAGGGGATGAAGTCGTACAAATGTATGTCGGATTCAAAAATTCATCTGTAGAGAGACCTGTAAAATTGTTAAGAGGTTTTGCTCGTGTAAATTTACAGCCAGGAGAAAGCAAGGAAGTGACAATAACTTGCCCTAAAGAGGAGCTTTGCTGGTATAATCCAAAAACAGAACAAATGGAATTAGAGAAAATGGAGTATGAGGTGTATATAGGAAGCAGCAGCGCAGAGTCGGATCTACACATGGGAAAAGTTACATTGTAATTGTTTCAAATACAAATGAAATGACAGAGTGAAAAGTATTAGTTTAATTACAGTTAATATTAGTTGGTTGATTAGTTAATATTAACTGTACATAAAAATATAATTACTTTACTCTGCCATATCAAGTCATATTTTTATAATATATAAGTTTTAATTAGAATTCAATGCTTTTTGAATAGGAATTATTGAAAACTCAAAAAAATTTCAGCATTTATTATTTATTGATAAATGTGCATCATTAATTAGAACATATATATTCTTGGAGTAATCGTTTAATTGCTTTATATGTTGAGTACTATGAAAGGAATGAGTATTTTTATGGAAGAAAAAATTAATTTAAAAGAAAAGATTTCTTATTCAATAGGCGATGTAGGATGTAACTTTGTGTATGTGCCAATTACTTCTTTTTTGATGATATATTATACTAATAGCGTTGGACTTGGAGTAGCAGCAGTTGGGACACTAATGCTGATTGCGAGACTTTTAGATGGTGTGACAGATTTATCAATTGGAGCACTTATTGATAAAACTAATACAAGATGGGGGAAAACAAGACCTTGGATTTTATGGAGTGCACCATTTATGGGGATTGGTTTGATATTATTGTTTAATGTTCCTATGGGTCTCAGCAATGGTGGAAAGCTGATTTATGCATATATCACTTATATATTTTTAGTGTCAATTGTATACACGGCCTCAAATTTGTCATATTGCACATTGCTGTCAAGAATATCAAGCAACATACAGGAACGTTCAGTTTTGAGTTCAATTAGATTTGTTTTTGTTATTTCATTTACTATTATATTATCAATGATTACAAATCCATTGGTTGAAAAGTATGGATGGTCAAAACTTGCAGTTATTTATGGAATAATTTCATGTGCATTTCTATTCATAACATTTGCATTTACCAAGGAAAGAAATCAGGATGAAAAGGGAGAAAAATTCAAGTTAAAAGTAGGAATTGGTTCCTTGATGAAAAATAAATATTTTTTACTTATAGCGATTATGTTTATTATTATTTATACAGATATGGGGTTATTCTCAGGAGCTACTCTTTATTATACAACCTATGTATTAAATAATGCTAATTTAATGGGGATGCTTACTTTAGCACTTTATGCACCTATGATAGTTGGATTTGCACTTTTACCTAAGTTCATAAGTAAATTTGGTAAATGGAAAGTTATGATGTTTGGATTTCTAGTGAAATTAGTAGGTGTTATTATTATGGCAATTAATCCTGCTTCTTATGAGCTTGTTATGGCAGGAAGTATTATAAAGGGTTTTGGTATGGCTCCTCTAATAGTTGGAATTTTCGCAATTGTTGCAGATGCTGTAGATTATGGAGAATGGAAAACAGGAATACGTGCAGATGGATTAATTAACAGTTGTGTAAGCTTTGGAATGAAATTAGGGGGGGGTCTTGGCACTGCAATTCTCGGATGGATTCTTGACTTTGGAAAATATAATGGAACAGCTGCTGTACAGACAGGAGCTGCAATAAAGGCAATTAATATTTCATTTATATACTCAGGAATTGTATTTACCATAATTGGATTAATCGTAATGTATTTTATAAATATGGACAAGTTTTCAAATAAGATGGTAACTGAACTTAATATTAAGAGGACTTCTAAATCTATAGAATTAAATTAATTTATCCAATGTCTTAAAGCGAGATTTAGTTAAGTCAAAAAATAAGTTTTATTGCTTAAAGAACTTGTGCATTAATAATTAATCAAAAAAGATAAGTAATAATTTTAGTAGATTTAAAAGGTCACGCTTCGCCTCCACCATAAAACTCACTAAAATCTAATTTTTTGGATTTCAGTGGGTTATTTTTATCAAAATACCTTTCTGATGTTACATCAATATGTAAAAAGGACTATTTTATGGTAAAATAGTTTCTAGAACAACGTAGTTGGATGATTTAAATATTTATATATTATAGAGTAGTGGACAACTTGAGTTTAACTGAGCAAAATAATGTTGATATCATATTTTATAAATAATGGAGAGGTATAGATGAAAGATTATATCAAATTTATCACTGAAGCATGGAGAGAATTTGTTTCTACGGGACAAGTTAATTCAAAGGTTAGACGAGAAATTAGAGACTCATGGATAAGGTGTAGAAAGTATGGAGTAAATCCTAATAATGGAAATGGGAATGTTAAACATCCTAATATAGGTGAGTTGATCAATAAAAATAATGAACTTATTTCTGTTGCCAGACCAGTTATAGAAAGTATTTATAGTATGGTTTGTGGATCGGGATTTGCCTTATTTTTAGCTGATAAAGCTGGGTATATAATAGATGTAATAGGTGATAAAGATATAATGGAGAGAGCTGAGGGATTAAATTTCCTAAAAGGTGAATTGTGGTCAGAAAAAGTAGTTGGAACTAATGCTATAGGAACAGCCTTATATCTTAATAAGCCAGTTCAAACAATTGGAGCAGAGCATTATGGGATAAACCAGCATTCTTGGACATGCTCCGCGGCACCAATATATGATGAAGATGATAATTTAATCGGATGTATAAATATGTCAGGTAATTATTACAATGCTCATTCTCATACTTTAGGCATAGTAACAGCTGCAGCTCAGTCAATACAGAAACAAATGAAATTAGCTACTTCATATAAATTACTTAATATAACTTTTGAATCTATATCAGAAGGTATGATAGTTATGAACGAACATATGAAGATAAAAAGAATAAATGGACGAGCACTAAAAATTTTAAATATATCTTTAGAAGAAGCAATGAATATGGATATTAATCAGGTTTTAAGCGGCATTGATTTTCATAAGCTTATTAAAGAGGAAAACAAGTTTTTGCATAATTTAGAGTGGGATTTTTCCATAAATAATGACATAATAAAATGTGTTATAAATATACTTCCATTAAATAAGAATGAGAAAAATAGCGGTATGGTAATAACTTTTACAGAGGTCGAAGTGGTACATAAACTTGTAAATAAATTTGCAGGATATAAAGCTCAATATGAATTTAAAGATATAATAACCAATAATTTAGAAATGAAAAATATGATAAGTTTTGCTAAAAAGGCTGCAAAAAGTGATTGTAATATCTTGATTCAAGGAGAAAGCGGTACTGGTAAAGAGTTAATTTCACAATCAATACATAATTATAGTAATCGAGCAAAAGGTCCTTTTGTTGCAGTAAACTGTGCTTCAATACCTAGTGAACTTGTTGAAAGTGAATTGTTTGGATATGAAAAAGGAGCTTTTACAGGTGCTTCGAAAGAAGGACATCCAGGTAAATTTGAATTGGCAGATGGAGGAACAATATTTCTAGATGAAATTGGAGAATTGCCTTTAGATATTCAAAGTAAGCTTCTCAGAGTCTTAGATAATGGGAAGATTGTAAGAGTTGGTGGAACTTATGAGAAGCAATTAAATGTCAGGGTTATTGGGGCTACTAATAGAATATTAAAAAATGAAATAAGTAAGCAAAATTTTAGAGAAGATTTATATTATAGATTAAGTGTAATGGAAATAAAGACAATTCCACTTAGGAAAAGAAAAGAAGATATAGATTTGCTTGTGAATGAGTTTATACAAAAGTTAAATATAAAAAATAGAAATAAAATTATAAGTTTAAAACAATCATATATAGATGAATTAAAGAAACATGATTGGGATGGAAATATAAGAGAACTTAAGAATGTTGTTGAACGAGATTATTATTTAAGTGAAGATGAAATAATGAATATAGACATAAACAATTTAGATTATAAGAATACAATACAAACTCTGCATCAAGAGTATCCAAATCAAGAGGAAATTAAAATAGTTAGTCTTGATTTATTAGAAGAGAATGCTATAAGGGATGTTATAAAAAAATGTGATGGAAATCTTCAGCTAACATCTAAGCTGTTAAATATAGGAAGAGCAACTTTATATAGAAAGATAAAAAAATATCATATAGATGTATCAAAATGAGAAAAGAAGAATGTGTGTATCAAAATGAGAATAATAAATGTATCATTTTGATACATCTTTATTTTGTAGTTTAATAGTTTTTTTATAAAGTTGTATTACATATAATAGATAAAATCTAATTATATCAAGCAAATAACATAAATAACACAAAAAGTTATGAGTTTATTCATAACTTGGTATGAAACTTGCTCAATAAGTATATGTGAATTAATTAACAATTTATTTAAGGAGGAGTTTTAAGATGAAAGCAGCATTATGGTATGCAAAGAAAGATGTTAGAGTAGAGGAAATTGAAGAACCTAAGGTTACGCTTAATGGTGTAAAGATTAAAGTAAAATGGTGTGGAATATGCGGATCAGATTTACATGAATATTTAGGAGGACCTATATTTATACCGGTAGGACAACCACATCCATTAAGTGGAACAACAGCTCCAGTAGTTCTAGGACATGAATTTTCAGGAGATGTAGTTGAAGTTGGCCCTAATGTAACTAATTTTAAGCCAGGAGATAGAGTAATAGTTGAACCTATAGTTGCATGTGGAAAATGTCCGGCATGTCTAGAAGGAAAATATAATTTATGTTCATCATTAGGTTTCCATGGACTTTGCGGAAGTGGTGGAGGACTTGCTGAATATACAGTTTTCCCAGAAAAATTTGTACATAAGATACCAGATGAAATGTCTTATGAACAAGCTGCCTTAGTTGAGCCAATGGCGGTAGCATTGCATTCAATTAGAATTGGTAATTTTAGAACAGGTGATACTGCGTTAGTACTGGGATCTGGACCAATAGGACTTGCAACCATTGAGTGCTTAAAAGCAGCTGGTGCAAAATTAATAGTAGTATTACAAAGAAAATCTATAAGACAAGAGTATGCTAAAAGGGCAGGAGCAGATGTAGTATTAGATCCTAATGAGGTAAATATAGCAGAGGAAGTTAAGAAGCTAACTAACGGATTAGGAGTTGATGTGGCATTTGAAACTACAGGAGCTCAAATAGGTTTTGATACAGGTATAGATAGCTTAAAGTTTGAAGGAACTTTAGTTGTAACTAGCATATGGGAAAATGATGTTAAATTTAATCCTAATGTATTAGTATTTACTGAAAAGAAAATCATTGGAACATTAGCATACAGACATGAATTTCCAGCAACTATGGCTCAAATGAAAGATGGAAGAATAAAAGCAGAAGGATATGTAACCAAGAAAATACATCTAGATGATATAGTTGAAGAAGGTTTTGGAGCATTAACAGGTCCAGAAAAGAAGAAACAAGTTAAGATATTAGTAACACCAGACAAGGAACTTGTATCTAAATCGTAATATATATGGAATTTACAATTAGTAATAGAGAGATTAGTTAGTGCTTATAGATAAAGTATATTCTCACAAGAACAAAAATTATACTAAGAGTCAGCTGAAGAGAAAATAACAGCTGAATCTTAGTATACTTGGTTAAATTAGGAGGAACGTAAATGTATAAAATAGTGAACAAAAAGGAGCTTACAAATAATATATTCTCAATGGATATAGAAGCACCAAGAGTAGCAAAATCTGCAAAGCCTGGGCAATTTATTATCATAAAAAATGATGAGAAAGGTGAAAGAATTCCTTTGACTATAGCTGATTATGATCAAGAAAAAGGAATAGTAACTATAGTTTTTCAAACTGTAGGAAAAGGAACAAAACAGTTAGCTTCTTTTAATGAAGGGGATCATGTAGCTGACTTTGTTGGACCATTAGGTGTACCAAGTGAATTTATACATGAGGATATAGAAGAATTAAAGAAAAAGAATTTTATCTTTGTGGCAGGTGGAGTTGGTGCAGCACCAGTTTACCCACAAGTAAAATGGATGCATGAACATGGAATAGCTGTAGATGTTATTTTGGGAAGCAGAAACAAGGATTTATTAATATATGAAGAAAAACTAAAGACTGTTGTTGGAAATCTTTATGTAACAACTGATGATGGTTCATATGAATTTAAGGGAACTGGATCAGATATGCTTAAAGAATTAGTTAACAATCAAGGTAAGAAATATGATCATGCAATTATTATTGGACCAATGATAATGATGAAATTTACTTCTATGCTAACTAAGGAATTAGGAATTCCAACAACAGTAAGCTTAAACCCAATAATGGTTGATGGTACAGGCATGTGCGGTGCTTGCAGAGTTACGGTTGGTGGAGAAGTTAAGTTTGCTTGCGTTGACGGGCCAGAATTTGATGGACATCTAGTAAATTACGATGAATCAATGAGAAGACAAGCTATGTATAAAACAGAAGAAGGAAAAGCACAGTTAGAAGTTGAAGAAGGAAATACTCATAGTCACGGTGGCTGTGGTTGCAGAGGTGATAAATAATGGACATGAATGAGAGATTAGTTAGAATACCAGTAAAAGAACAAGATCCAAAGGTTAGAGCAGCGAACTTTGAAGAAGTTTGTATTGGATATAGCGAAGAAGAAGCAATTAAAGAAGCTTCTAGATGCTTAAACTGTAAGAATCCTAAATGTGTAGAAGGATGTCCAGTATCAATCAATATACCAGGATTCATTTCTTATGTTAAAGATGAAAAATTTGAAGAAGCTGCAAAAGAAATTTCAAAATACAGCTCACTTCCAGCAGTTTGTGGAAGAGTATGTCCACAAGAAAGGCAATGTGAAGGAAGATGTGTTTTAGGAATAAAAGGTGACTCAGTATCTATTGGTAAACTTGAAAGATTTACAGCAGACTGGGCAGCATCACATAATGTTGACTTAAGTGCAACAGAACCTAAAAATGGAATTAAAGTTGCAGTTATAGGAAGTGGTCCTGCAGGACTTACTTGTGCTGGAGATTTAGCTAAAAAAGGATATGAAGTAACTATATTTGAAGCACTTCATAAAGCTGGTGGAGTTCTAGAATATGGAATTCCAGAATTTAGACTTCCAAAAGAAAAGGTAGTTAAAAATGAAGTTGAAAACATTAAGAAGCTTGGTGTTAAAATAGAAACTAATGTTATAGTTGGCAGAACTATAACTATAGATCAATTGTTTGAAGATGAAGGATTCAAGGCTGTATTCATAGGTTCAGGTGCAGGGCTTCCAAGATTCATGGGAATACCAGGGGAAAATGCAAATGGAGTATGCTCAGCAAATGAATTTTTAACAAGAGTAAACTTGATGAAGGCAGCAGTAGAAGGATATGACACTCCAGTTAGATCTGGTAAAAAAGTTGCAGTAGTAGGTGGAGGAAATGTTGCTATGGACGCAGCAAGGACTGCCTTAAGACTTGGATCTGAAAGCCATATCGTTTATAGAAGAGGTGAGTCAGAACTTCCAGCAAGAGTAGAAGAAGTACATCATGCTAAGGAAGAAGGAGTAATCTTTGATATATTAACTAATCCAACAGAAATCTTAGTAGATGAAAATGGATGGGTTAAAGGAATGAAATGTGTAAGAATGGAACTTGGAGAACCAGATGCATCAGGAAGAAGAAGTCCAGTTGAAGTTCCAGGTTCAGAATTTGTTATGGATGTAGACACTGTAATAATGTCACTTGGAACATCACCAAATCCATTAATTTCATCAACAACTCAAGGGTTAGAAATCAATAAGAGAAGATGTATCGTAGCTGAAGAAGAAACAGGTCTTACTACTAAAGAAGCAGTTTATGCTGGTGGGGATGCAGTTACGGGAGCAGCAACAGTAATCTTAGCTATGGGGGCTGGTAAGAAGGCAGCAAAAGCTATAGATGAATATTTAGAGTTAAACGTATAATACATTTGACAAATAAAATAAATTTGATGTATATTATATTTAATAGATTTCAGAAAAGAGAGGTATTTTTGTGAGTGTTTAGTATCTAAATAGTTAAGTTAATATTAATTCAAAAAATAAGAGGTTTTATATCTTTTATTTGCTATGGAATTAATTTGTACTATCGAAGATACAAGTCCACGAATTTACTTTATACAGAGGTAATGTAATTACCTTTATTAATTGTTGAATTTTAAGCTGTGGAAGTATCCATGGCTTTTTTATTATTTAAAACTAAAATTTGGAGATCTATAAATAATTCGTAGGATTGTAATGTAATACGGTTTTAGGAGAGGATTATTATTATGAATAAAGAAACTTTAGAAAAATTACATTACTATGAGCTTAAAGAAATAGTAAAAGAATATTGCGTAAGCGGATTAGGCAAAAGATTAATTGATAAATTAGAACCTGGCAGTAATATAAAAATTGTAAATCAAATGTTAGATGAAACTACAGAGGGAAGAAGATTATTAGATGCTTCTTATACTATTCCATTAGAAGGAATTTTCAATATCGTCCAATTTATTGAGAAAATTGAAAAAGGTGCTTCTTTGGAAGCAGAAGATTTAACCATAATATCTAATTTTCTAAGAGGCTGTAGAAAAGTTAAAACTTTTATGAAGGATAAAGAAGGTTATGCTCCAACTTTAAGTGCTTATGGAGAAAATATTTTTGATTTAGAGTATATTGAAGATGAAATAAATAGATCAATCAGGGGAAGCAGGGTAGATTCTAATGCCAGCAAGGAGCTTAAGAGAATAAGACGACATATTGATATGTGCGAAGGTAAAATAAAAGAGAAATTAGATAAATTTCTTAAAAATACTCAAAATAAAGAGTATATTCAAGAATTTTTTATAAGTCAACGAAATGGTAGATATACAATTCCAATCAAGGCATCCTATAAAAACTTTGTTCAAGGAACTATTATTGAAACGTCTTCTAAAGGAACTACTGTTTTTATGGAACCAGATGTTATTTCAAGATATACAAGTGAGTTAAGTATTCTGCAGGCAGAAGAAAGTGTGGAAGAATACAAGATATTAGCTGCATTAACAGAAATGCTTTTTGAAAGAATAAAAGATTTAAAATTGAACGTGGAGATAATATCAGAATACGATATGATATGGGCTAAAGCTAAGTACAGTAAAGCCATAAATGGAAGAAAACCTAAATTAAATGAATGCGGATATATAAAAATAGTTAAGGGCACATATCCTTTCATTAAAAATAACATTCCTTTAGATTTTGAGATTGGAAAAAATTATAGAAGCTTAATAATAACAGGACCTAATGCAGGTGGAAAAACTGTAGTGTTAAAAACAATTGGACTATTGACACTTGCAGTGCAATCTGGATTTCATATAGGAGCTGAAGAAGGGACAGAACTTTCGGTATTTAAAAAGATATTTGTGGATATAGGTGATAACCAAAGTATTGAAAATGCATTAAGCACATTTTCATCACATGTAAAAAACTTAGCTGAAATTGTTAAGGAAAGTTCAAAATCAACCTTACTTTTATTTGATGAGATTGGAAGCGGAACAGAACCTAATGAAGGCTCCGCTTTAGCTATTGCAATACTTGAAGAATTATATCATAAGGGATGTATAACTATAGCAACTACACATTATGGAGAAATTAAGAATTTCTCAAAGCTTCATCCTGATTTTGAAAATGCAGCTATGGAATTTGAAAAAGAAACTTTGCAGCCTTTATATAAACTTAGGATAGGAAAAGTAGGTAGCAGCAATGCTTTATATATTTCTAAAAAGATGGGATTAGATGATTCTATTATTAATAGAGCAAGACGATATTTTGATAATAAAAATTATAATTATTCTTTAATTGAGGAAAGTAAAGTTATGAAGAATAAAGAACCACAAATTAAGGAAGATTTTTATAAATACTCAGTAGGTGATAGAGTCATTCTTTTAGATAATAATGAATCAGCTATTGTGTATAAAGAAATAGATAAATTAAACAATGTTACTGTACTATATAATGATGAATTGATTGAAGTAAATTATAAGAGAATAAAGCTAGATATAAAGGCAAGTCAGCTATATCCAGAGGGTTATGATTTAAATCAGTTATTTGTAAGCTATAAAGAACGAAAACTTGAAAAAGATATTGAAAGAGGGTCTAAAAAGGCCTTAAAGAAAATAAGAAAAGAATCAAAGGACAAAAATAATTCTCGAAAATAAGGCGATAAATAAAATGACAAGTCCAAAACTGGCAAATGCTAATAGATGTTAACTTATAGTAGATATTAAAGGGTCTACAAAAGAATTATATGTTCTCTAATACGGGACACGTGGAGACCGTAGCCATGTTGCAACGACTAAATATCTGATAAGCAGTGAAGGTCTAGATGTGATAAGTTTTAGAAGAATTGTTGATGTATCAGGCTATTCTCTTGGATATGTATAAAACTTTTTTAAAAATATTAAAAACCTATATATTTTTACTATGAAAAGCATTGGTGAATTAGGCAAACAACGGGCCGAAAACCTTCAACTATTTTCCCTAAAATAGATTTGGAAGAATTTTGATTTTTCTGAACAATTAATTTACTTGAATTGCAATGCAGAAGCAGAGAATAAATAGACTAAAAAATAACCTATCCAGGCGAATGTTTGTGAAATATGCTAAATTAAACAAGATACTGGATAATAAAAGGTAGATTAGGTGAAAATAATTAATCTACCTTTTTATTTCTTGTATGTTAACAAAATTTATATAATAGAAGCTACACCAAAGTATAATATACAACAATATAAATAAGAATTACTCTATGGGACAATAACTATCCTTTTTCCATGTTCCTCCATGTTCCAAACTTTTTCGATGTCTTTAAGCGGATACTTCACAATGTCCATGCTTAATTTACCTTGTTTTATCATATCCCATATAAGCTTGGTACCCTCAACAAAAGCTTCAGGTGGGGTCTGTCCACCTACCATTCCATAAATCTCAAGGCCTGAGGTTATTAAGCTTTGACCTGAGAGTTGTGCTGTCCATGCTGCTAATCCTCCGATGAGAACGAAACGAGTTCTTTTACTTGGTACACCGAGCGCATTTGGAGTAAAGGAGTTTATTATAACTTCTGCAGGGTGGCCCCATAGATAATCAAGTATCACATCGTAGCCGGTTCCGGCTTCTTTTTTTAAGGCTTCCACTACTTTCTCATCCGGCTGGTTAAGGTTAATAAAGGCATCAGCCCCTAACTCTTTAAGCTTTTCGCCTGATACCGGATTTCTTCCTGTTCCGATAACCCTTCCTGCTCCAAGATACTTTGCAATCTGTACGGCAAGCATACCCGAAACACTGGTAGCACCGTTAATCAGTACAGTTTCACCAGGTTGAAGCTTTGCGACATATTTAAGAGGCCCGAGAGAACTTAATGCTGCAGATGGAATAACTGCTGCCTGTTCTGCAGTCACCCCTTGTGGAATTGGAGTTGCGTAAGCCTTTGGTATCACTACCTTTTCCGCCATAGAACCATATGGAGACTTTATGCCTCGAAAACTCACAAGTGTCCCATCTTCTAGAGAACCTATACCGCCATGACCAATAACAGCTGGTAAGTTTGGATAGAATTGCTTGCTGGCAAAGTGAGCGCCTGCTGCAAGGGCTTTAAGTGCATAATCCAATATTACAGCCTCTACTTTTACTGTAATATCACCATCATTTAAAATAGGATCAGGGAAATCCTCGTACCTTGGAATATCTCCTAATTTGTTAATAACTGCTGCTTTCATATTGAACCTCCTTTTTTATTATGAACATTTGTGTCAACTTACTTTTGACAGAAAAAGTCATAGTAAGCATTTTCATTTACTATAAGCAGAACAATAAATCCGTTTATAGTTATATTAAGTATTATGAAACAGTTTGCATGGTTTGATTCATATTTAAATAATATTACAAGCATGCCACTTACTTCAAGTGGGTATCTTTACGCAAAATCCATGTTAATTCATATTTGTATCAATGTACTTTCAAAACACATGAAACCCACGACAATATTTATTTTGTATTGTCGTGGGTTGTTTTAGTTTACGAAAATTTATAAAAGAGTTTGATATTTATAATTACTGTAATAATTTTTCTTCAGAAATTCTTCAGATTTGCTCCATATTTTTTTGATATATATATTTTACAATTAAAACCAGGAAATGCAACTTTAATAAAGAAAACCGGGGAAGAATTAAGTTGAGATTTCATACTCTATATCAATAAAATCAAAGGAGAGAATTATGAAGAAGTATGTTTTTTTGTTGATTTTTACTTTATGCATACTTTCTTTTGCTATAGAAGAAAATGTATCAGCAAAAGAAATGACAACAGAAACACCAAATGTAATAGTACTTAAAGGAACAGATGAAACTAAGGATGGATATCCTGTGTATGAGCCTATGGATGACGATAAATTATTTATGGATATTTATAATAAATCTTTTATAAAGAAGTCAGTTGAACTTTATGGAGAGGCTTTGCAATATTCTAATTTAGATAGTAAAGATATATATTTTGCCTTTAGAGAAAACTCTGGATGCTATGGCAATATTGGTTTTTATCTAAAAAAGGATGGAGAGCTTTATGATAAGACAAAATCACCCTATATTGAACTTTCTAC
Source organism: Clostridium sp. DL-VIII (assembly GCF_000230835.1). Lineage (NCBI taxonomy): Bacteria > Bacillati > Bacillota > Clostridia > Eubacteriales > Clostridiaceae > Clostridium > Clostridium sp. DL-VIII. The sequence continues at coordinate 5,579,998 of NZ_CM001240.1, read as the reverse complement.
TGGACAATTGAAAAATTATAATGCCCTTGAATCAATAACACAAATTTTACCTCACGAAATGGGACATGTTATACAGAAAATTACTACATCTAATAATGGGGAGATAAATCAAAATGTAGTAGATATGCATTATTCTAATATACAAACAGAATATAGCACTGCTTTTTGTGAAGGGTTTGGAGAACATTTTGAAGTTATTTCAAGAATGCATGAAGAAAATAATGAAATTAAAAATGAAATTTATAAAGAGATAGAAGGGATAAAAAATAGTACTAAGTCTATAGTAAATAGTGCATCTAGAGATTTCACATTGCCTTTAAGATTGGATTATTATAGAGAGGTATCTCAATTTTGGCAACAAAAGTATGAAAATTTAAAGAGGCATGAACTTGGATTAAATGGGGATGGTAAATACAAAAATTTAAGTTATGATTTTATGGATCCTGAGAAAGCAATTTTATATAGAAATATGGGACTTTATCAGGATAAGACAAAGATGAAAAGCTTGGAGCAGAGTTTATCTACTGAAATAGTTGTCTCTAATTTTTTTATTAAACTTATAACAACTGATACTAGAGAATTAAATGAAAGATACTCTAAGGTCTTTAATGTTTTTAATAAGTATTTAAATAAGGATAGTAAACCTCAATTGATAGAATTTGTTAATGGATATATAAGGGAATATCCTCAGGAAAAAGAGCGGATATTACAGATATTTAAGGATAGCACAGGTCATGATTTTACTGAAGAATGTGCTCCAGAAATATGGTGTATTAGTCAAGGGGAACATAGCAATATTATCTTTGATCAATTTAAAGGTCTTAAGTTTCCGTATTATATATTTAATATAAATACCTGCGAAAAGGAAGATTTACTTAAACTAAAGGGTATAAGTAAAAGCGATGCAGAAGGAATAATTGCATATAGAGATAAAAATAATGGATTTAAAAATACTGATGAATTTGCCAATATTAAAGGAGTAAACGGTAAAGCCATAGAAATATTAGCAAATAGCACTAGTAAAGAGCAGATTGAAAAAGTAACAAGTGCTATGAATGAAAGTAAATTTGAAAATATAATTTCTAATGCTATAAGGTACAGTAATAAGAAAAGTGACATAAATATAAAGATTGCTAAGGCTGAAAATGGAACAATGGTAAGCATTGAAAATGAAGGTAAGCCGATAAAAGAAGATGAACTTAATAAAATTTTTGATATGTTTTATAGAACTGATGAATCAAGAAATAATCGAACTGGAGGCTCAGGAATAGGACTTTCAATTGCTAAAAGTATTGTGGAGTTACATGAAGGCAAGATATGGGCAGAGTGTAAAGAAAATAAAATATGTATTTATGTAATTATATAAAGTAGTGGATTTTAAGGGTAACGTTTCGCCTTTAACTTGAAACCCACAAAAATCTAAAATTTGGATTTTCATGGGCTTATTTTAATTATCAAAAGATAAAATTAATAGTGTGAATGATGAGAGTATAAATTTAAATATTACAATTTATTTCAAGATGACATTGAATTGATAAAAATAAATGTGAGAATTTAAGTTAGGGTATAAATGGTTTTAAAAACCTTAGCCGAGTATTAGATCTCCCATTAATATTCCTACAATTTGCTTTTGAGAATTTAGAACAGGTACGGATATTGCAATACAATAATTATTTGTATCTACAGAAATATAAGGCTCTGATTTGAAAAAATTTCCTTCAATTGCTTCTTTAAAGTATGGCCTATGAGAAAAGTTTACGTAAACTTCATTTTCAGTATAATCTAAAGTTATAGCTTTTCTTAAACCATCTCTTTGCATTAAGGCAAAAAGATCAAAATAAGGATATTCAACAATTTTTTCCTTTAGTATTTTTGTAGCACTATTATAGTCCATATCCCATAAAATATCATTTTTAGATAAGTTTATGAGAATTTCTAATCCATTATTTATATACTGGTTTGTTTTATCATCTATAGTATAATCTTTTGCAAAGCAATCAATATGTCCTTTCAAATTGCTATTCATATCAGCTAAAGCGGATGCAGAAGTTGAAATATTGATTATAGAGTTTAATTGATCCTCAGAAGCAGCAGCAACTTTTTTTGTAGAATCTGATATAGCGGTGGAAACAATTTCTATATCATCAATGAATCTACCTATTTTATCTATCTTGTTTCCTTGAATATCAATTATTTTATTTATATTTTTTACTGAAGTTAGTGTAGCTTCATTTTTATCTTTAATAGTTTTTAATTTATCTTTTGTTATACTTGAAAATTCAATATTATCATTTATTACTTTTACCTCATTAGCCATTGATTCGGATATATCTTTTATTATGTTATTTATGTCATTTATTATATTTTTTATATCCTTTGATTGTTCAGATGAAATTTTAGCAAGTTTTTGTATCTCGGTTGCTACAACCGCAAATCCTTTTCCTTGTTCTCCTGCGCGTGCTGCTTCAATGGATGCGTTTAATGATAACAAAGTTGTATTTTCGCTAATATTGTTTACTGCATCTGAAATGCTTTGAATTGTATACACTTTGTCGTATAGTAATTTAGTCTTATGTGCTAAATTCTCATTAGAAAGTGCAGAATTATTAAGTTTTTGTATTAGCTGATCATAAATTTCATTTGTTTTATTTATCTCAATTGTCATGGAATAAGACATATCTTCAATTGAATTTCCGTTATTTATTATAGATTTATTTTCTTCAACGATTTCTTCGATAAAATTCTTGGCTTGTACTATATCATTGGTTTGATTTTCAACAACAGTAGATATTTGATTTATTACCGCTGTCGTATTATTAGCAGCGAATTCAACCTCTTTTGAATATTTTCCTAAATCTTTACAATAATCTATTAACTTATCATTAAGTGTTGCGGTTTCATTTATAAATTTTCTTATATATAAGATAAATGTATTTATATTTAAAGAAAACTTTTTAAAAATTCCCATTCCGTTTAAAGTTATTGTTTTTGTTAAATCACCTTTGGATATCTTTTCTAAATGATTATTTATTGTATATAACTTTTGAGTATTAGACCTAAAAATTATTGCGATTAGTATTAATGTTATTAATACTGATGTAATTATAGTGACTATGAACATACTAATGCCCCCTTATGTAATGATATCTTACTAAAACTATATGTTTAATATATATTATAATAAATATTGGAAGTTGTAAACAAATTTTTCTAAAATCATTTTATTCTAAATAAGGTTAGGAAATAGTATATAGTAAATTTTGTGTGAAAATACCGAAGGTTGAAAGTGTGTGTTAGAATTGCTGAAAAATTATATATAGTAAGTTAATGAAATGATTAAGAGTAAACTATAATAGTGCAAAAATGCTTGAGTAATTTTACAACAAAATATGGTAGATATATCTATTTGGTAAAAAATTCAATTGTGAATATGTGTTATGAATTTTAAAAAATTATAGTCACTATATTTCCACAAGCTATAAATTTACTAAACAAATCGAGAGAATATTTAAAAAGCTATTTCAATCTTTTGGAGATTGAAATAGCTTGATTGCAAACCAATACCACTGAATTATATATGGATTATAGTGAGAATGTTTCAGGTTCAGCAGTATAAGAATAAATAGTAGCAGTTCCTTTTGTAAAGTATAAAACTGAAAAAACTCCATTATCAGCGCTATGATTAGATTTTAAAAATGGATTAGATTCTAGTGCAAATTCCTTTGCTTCACGTCGTTCATCATTTGCAACTTCTCCAGCAATACGAATCCATTGTCCCTTTTTATTCATACAGGAAATTTCGACTTTAGGGTTTTCTAACATTTGTTTAAAGCATTTTTTTGTATTCTCTGTGACAATGTATAATTTTCCTTCATATTCAAAGACAGCACCAAATGGTCTTACTCTTGGTTGGTTACCTTCAGTAGTTGCTAAATAAAAAGTACCACTTTCTTTTAAAAATTCTAATGCATTGCTCATATTCATAAGTATTGCTCCTCTCGTATATGTGTATTAAACTTGACGTCATGTTAATAATATCATATATAATAAATATGAAAAGTACGAATTTTAAGTGGAGTAAGTATCTAATTAGATACTGTGAAAGGAGCTATGATGAACAATAACAGTTTTGGGAAATGTACATATCTTATAGCGCAAAGAATATTTTCTGGGAAATGGTCAATATTAATTATGTATAATTTGAATGATGGAGTACTACGTTTTGGAGAACTACAAAGAAGAATGGATAATATCGCACAGTCTACATTAACAAAGGAATTACGAATACTAGAAGATTATGGAGTGATTAATCGACATGTTTATTCGGAAATTCCACCAAGGGTGGAGTATTCACTAACAGACTTAGGAAAGGAATTTAAGCCTGTGTTAGAACAGTTTGGAATTTGGGGAGATAAGTATATTAAATCTACTAAAAATGAATAGGTGATAACTATCAGAATGTATTATTAAGGAATTATTTTATAAATTACTAAAGATAAATACAAATTGTAAAAATCGTATTATTCAATAAATTGAATTTGCGATTTTTTTGTATAATACAAATATACTGCAAAAGAGAGACTTAAAAATGATATAGAAAAAATTCTATTTGCTCATCTCAATCTGTGAAGTGACACATATCAAGATCTGTTAACATTCCTTTAGTTTGATTTATATGCGATCTTTTTATTTATGTAGGGAAATAAAAATCATTAATTACGGGACTTTACATTCTCGTAATTGAAACATATAATATCATCATATTGAAAGCTCTAAAATCCTAGGTATGACATTATTTTTAAATCTTGCTTTTGTCAGAGATTAACAAGATAAGTAAAAAACCATGAAAATCTAAAATTTGGATTTTTATGGTTTTTTTATATACTTTGAAGCGGATTATAATAGAGGATTTTTTATGTAATCCTGAACTATATGTATACAAGGATATTATGTGAAAGTATGTAATAAGAATAAAAAGTAATTCACCATAATGAATTCAAGAAAATTAAAATAAAAATATATGAATAAATAATGTATAGGATTTCAATGGCTGCGCTTCACCTCTCCACCATAAAACCCGCGACTATTTGTATGTGGCTTAAATAGTCGTTGGTTTTTATTGCTACAAGCGGCTTCATCTTATGCATTTTGCAAAAGATGAAACAATCCATAAATTAATCAATATTAGAATTTAGTTTATTTTTTTCTTCAGAAACCGTATGGAGGATTCTTTTTAGAATAGTAATTGTTTGTTCTTCTTCCCTTTTAGATAAATTTTTAGAAAAAATAGACACTAACTCTAAAAATGCTTCATCTATTTTAGGGATAACTTTTTTACCTTCTTCTGTTAAATATAACTTATAGATACGCTTATCATTTTCATCTTGAACTCTTTTTACATAATCATTTTCTATTAAATTTTTTACTGCTTTTGCAGTAGTTGATTTACCTACATACAAAAATTCACTTAACTCTTTCTGATTTATACCTTCATTTTTTGAAATCACATATAAAAAATCATGTTGGCCACTTCTAATATTTAAATCTATAAGCTTTGAATTTATTATGCTCTGAGCATTTCTATAAATTGCTGCATTAAGTTTACTAATGTTCTCCATATTTACTTATCTCCTTTACATTAGTTTCCTATAAAGTGAAACTTTTCAGGTGGAGTTTTAACTCCAGCTGAATTTAGTTGAACTTATCCAGGAGCGTGCAGCCGTTATCTACCGCTTAAAGAAAAGGGAGTGTTACGGATGCTAGCTATCGGATAAAACCATCTTAATTATATAGATAAATAATTATAGTTTCAATAATTTACTAGGATATATATATTTTCGAATTATAGATTAGTATTTTAAAATATAGATATTATTTACAAAAAGAAAGCTCTGTCCTTGATAAGATGCAGAGCTGACTTTGTATGTGATTAATTTATACTTTGAGAATTTATGTTACGTACAAATTATAAGGTGAAATGCTACTTTTGTATTTGCGATTGAAGTTTTCTTTTTCTACCAATAATGAAATAAAGAATAAACGCTATAATAGCAGATCCACTTGCCCAAAGATACATTTGAGCATATCCAACGTTTGATGAAACCACTCCTAAAATTACTGCTCCTAATCCTATACCACAATCAAATGCAGTGAAAAATGTAGCATTGGCAGCACCTAGACGTGAAGGTGGAACACCAGTCATTGCCATTGTCTGTAAACTAGATTGAGTTGCTCCAAAGCCTATTCCGTAAATAAATGCGGCGATTAAAAACATGCTAATATTTGAGGCCTCAGATAACAGTGCCATAGATACAATTACACATATAAAACCCGGAATAATTGCATAGTCAAAACCTAATTTATCTATTATTTTACCGAATATTGGTCTAGAAATAAATAAGGATATTGCATAGACTGTAAAGAAAATTCCAATGTTCTCTATGCCTTTTTGTGAGGCATAAAGAGGTAAGAAACTGGTTAATGCACCATAAGTTATTGTTACAAAAAATACTATAATAGAAGGATTTACAGATACTTTTTCATACAATGAAGCCTTTATTTCAGTTTGCTCTTTAATCTCAATTTTTTTGTATTCTAATTTAAAAGCAATAATGGCACCAAGCACGGCTAGTAGAGTAGATATAAAAAACAGAGCCTGAAAGCTATATTTTGATATCACAAATAGTCCAATGGTAGGAGCTACAGCCATGGCCAAACTACTTGTCAAACTAAAATATCCCATTCCTTCACCAAAACGATCCTTTGGAATATTATCTGTAGCAATTGTATTGGAAGCTGTACTTGCTGCACCCCAGCCAAAGCCATGGATAAAACGCATTATAAGAATTGCACTAATAAATGGAACTAGTGAATAAGAAAATACTGATATAATAAATATAAATAATCCAACTAAAAATACCTTTTTTCGTCCTAATTTATCAAGAAGTAATCCTGAAATTGGCCTAATTATTACTGAAGATACTACAAATGCTCCAGTTACTAATCCAATAATAGAGTTTGTCCCTCCAAGTTTTTTTGCATATAGCGGAAGTGTAGGTAATAACATTTGAAATCCAAAAAATATTAATAAGTTTATGACGTTTATAATGACGAAGTTTTTTGTCCAAAGAACCTTATCTTTTTGTATATCTTTTTCCATTATTGTTCTCTCCTTTGTAATATTAGTTTCCTTTGCAACTAATATTAATATAACATGAATTAGTTTCCTTTGCAACTAGTTTGATTTATAAAGTCGGTGAAATTAAATTTTTTATATGTATATATTAAAATGACTTATCAGGCAAAGATAAAGAGTGGTAAGCTCTTTTTGTTTCTTTAAGAAATTATAATGAAGTTGGATATAAAGATAACTTTTGAAAGTGCGGAAACAAGTGGTCTGTAAAGTTATGAAACGGAAGAAAAATTTTGTGTAAATAAAAACAAGTCTATGAATTGAGAAAATATACATCGTATAGATTGGATTAGCTTATAGAATAACATTGGATGATTAAAAAATATTAAAAGTGGTTATTGTTGAAAGGAAAAATGGAATTATAATAAATTAAAATGATTTAACGAGGAGAGTTTATATGAGAATAATAATTAACAAAGAGATTAACATACCTAAAAATAATTTAAAAAAGTACATTATAGATAAAACGCTTATTATTCATAAGGTACTTTTTAAAATTATTTATACATTGAATTTGAGATGTTAATAACTAACTAAAAATTATGAAATATATATTGCAATTTGCAATGTACAGTTCACAATTAACAATTATTGAAGAAATCCTGTAAGGATTTCAACCATAATTGTCAATTGTACATTGTAAATTTTCAATTGCAACATATATATTAAATTTTCAATATAGAGTTTGTTTTTTTATATTACCGACTGCACTCAGAAGCTTTACCAGTTAGAATATCAATTCCATGAGGAAGGGCAGGTAGTATAACCTCTAGATTTTCTACAGCACCTTTGGGACTTCCAGGTAAATTTACTATTAAGGTGCTTCTTCTAATTCCGCTAACAGCTCTTGAAAGCATGGCTTTAGGAGTTATTTTCAGCGAAGCATTTCTCATTGCTTCAGGGATGCCAGGAACTAGTTTTTCTATAACACTTGTGGTGGCTTCTGGAGTAACATCTCTTTTTGAAAAACCTGTTCCTCCATTTGTTAAGATCATATTAATACCTAAGGAATCACAAAGATATATTAGTTCTGATTTTATCATTTCAACTTCATCAGGGATTATTTTATAATATTCTACAGAAAACTTATCAGTTGGTAGAATATCTTTTATAGCTGGACCAGTTAGGTCGTCGCGTTGATTGTTGTAGCCTTTATCACTTATAGTTAGTATTGCTGTACTTATCATTATGTTTACCTCCTGAGGGAAGATTTGTATTAGGCACAATCAAATAAATAACAAGTCCATTTGTCAGCCTTGAACCTGTTATTTATTTTCATGTGCCTTAGTAAATATTTAAACTTAAATAATTATACTATAATTTAATCATAGATGAAAATATTAATATTAAATATAAGATTAATTAAGAAAAAAATGAAAGACTTAATATAAGTGATAATTAGTTAGAAATATGTAAAAATAAAGCTTTAAATGAAGAATTTCATCAATATTTTGGATTGACTAAAATATTGCAGAAGGGTAAAATATATAGAATCGGATTTTGTTAATAAAGTAGGAGATTTAAATAGAAAATGAGTGCTATAAATCTTGAATTGCAAGAACGAATTAAAAAAGTTACAGTTAAAATTATAAAACATTACAGAGGTATAGGGCCAGAATATGTTAAGGTAAATAGTAATTCCCCTGATACAATAACTGTAGAGATAAAGGGTATTCTTTCAAATCTTAGCGAAATTTTGGTTAATGAAGGCGCTGTCGATATAGTGGCAGACTATTGGAAGATAATGAAGCCTCATCTTGAAAAAAATTTTCTTCAGGAAGTAAAGGATATATTGAAAAAAGACTTTACTTATAGCTGGAAAATTTGTAATATAGAAAATGATAATAGAACAGTAGTTATAACGATAAAATTAATAGATTAAACTCTAAAAGTTAATAAATTAAGGTTGGATTGAAAAGAAGAATATTAATAATATTTTAGCTTTTAAATAAACCAGTACTGAGGACAGTTGAAACAAACAGTCCTTGTACTGGTTTTTTATTTTTTTAGATACAATTGATTTTATGAGTAGATAATTAAAAGGAGTGGATCAGAATATGGAAAAGAAAGTGTTAACAGTGTGTCCTTATTGCGGAAGTGGGTGTAATTTATATCTTGTAGTTGAGGATGGAAAGATTGTAAGAGCGGAACCTGCAAATGGTGATAATAATGAAGGAAAATTATGTTTAAAAGGATATTATGGCTGGGATTTCTTAAATGACCCTCAAATATTAACTTCTAGAATTAAAAAGCCTATGATAAGAAAAAATGGAGAGTTAGAGGAAGTTTCATGGGATGAAGCTATTAAATTTACAGCAGAAAATCTTATGAAGATAAAAGCTAAATATGGACCAGATGCAATTATGGGGACAGGCTCAGCTAGAGGTCCAGGAAATGAACCAAACTATGTAATGCAAAAGTTTATGAGAGCAGTTATTGGAACTAACAATATAGATCATTGTGCTAGAGTATGCCATGGACCATCTGTTGCAGGACTTACTTATTCACTAGGTGATGGCGCAATGTCAAATTCTATTCCAGAAATTGAAGATTCAGATGTTTTATTTATATTTGGATATAATCCTGCAGAAACTCATCCTATAGTAGCAAGAAGAATAGTTAAGGCTAAAGAAAAGGGTGCAAAAGTAATTGTGACAGATCCTAGAAAAACAGATGTTGTAAGATTGTCTGATTTATGGCTTCAACTAAAGGGTGGAACTAATATGGCTTTAGTTAATGCCTTTGGAAATGTGTTAATAAATGAAGATTTATATGATCATGATTATGTAGAAAAATATACTGAGGATTTTGAAAAGTATAAAGCAGAAGTAGAAAAATATACTCCAGAATATGCTGAAGAGATAACAGGCGTAAAAGCTGACTATATAAGAAAAGCAATGAGGACTTATGCAAAGGCTAAAAATGCCACAATATTATATGGTATGGGTGTTTGTCAATTCTCACAAGCTGTTGATGTAGTAAGGGGTCTCGCATCTATTGCTCTTTTAACAGGAAACTTTGCAAGACCGAGCGTAGGAATCGGACCAGTTCGTGGACAAAATAATGTACAAGGAACTTGTGACATGGGGACAATCCCTAATAATTATCCAGGATATCAACTTGTAACAGATAAGAAAGTACAAGAAAAATTTGAAAAGGCTTGGGGCGTTAAACTTTCAGATAAAAATGGATATTTCTTAACTCAAGTGCCTGAATTAGTTCTTAAGGAAGATAAAATAAAAGCCTACTATATATTTGGAGAAGATCCAGTTCAAAGTGATCCAAATGCAGCAGAGCTTAGAGAAGCTTTAGATAAAATTGAATTTATAGTGGTGCAAGATATATTTATGAATAAAACAGCCCTTCATGCTGATGTTATTTTACCTTCAACTTCTTGGGGAGAACATGATGGAGTTTATAGTTCAGCAGATAGAGGCTTCCAAAGGATAAGAAAAGCAGTGGAACCTTTAGGGGATGTAAAAACTGATTGGGAAATAATAAGTGCAGTAGCAACAGCTATGGGTTACCCAATGAATTATAAAAATACAGAAGAAATATGGGATGAAATGAGAAGCCTATGTCCTAAGTTTGCAGGAGCAAGCTACAAAAAGATTGAAGAACAAGGAATTGTTAGATGGCCTTGTCCTACAGAAGATCACAAAGGAACTTCTTATTTATATGAAGGAAATAAATTTACGACTCCTAGCGGTAAAGGAAGATTATTTGCTTGCGAATGGAGACCACCAGTTGAATTAACAGATGAAGAATATCCTTTAAGTTTATCAACTGTAAGAGAAGTTGGACATTATTCAGTAAGAACAATGACAGGAAATTGCCGTGCCCTTCAAAAGCTTGCAGATGAACCAGGATTTATACAAATGAGCATTGAAGATGCAGAGGAGTTAAATATAAAAGATCAAGAACTTGTAAGAATAACATCTAGAAGAGGAAGTGTACTATCAAGAGCTCTTATTACTGAAAGAGTTAAAAAAGGTTCTACCTTTATGACATATCAATGGTGGATTGGTGCATGTAATGAGTTAACTAATGATAGTCTTGATCCTATTTCAAAAACTCCTGAATTTAAGTATTGTGCAATTAAGGTTGAAAGAATCGAAGATCAAAAGTCAGCTGAGGAATATATAATAACTGAATATGAAAACATAAGAAAGAAGATGAGAATAACATCTGAAAAATAATATTTGGAAAGGAAATAGCAATGATTAGTGTAGAAGAAGCTTTAAGAATAATTTTGGAAGAGTCTAAGGTTTTAGAAGATGAAGAAAAGGAAATTTTATCTTGTTTAAATAAAGTACTAGCAGAAGATATAAATTCTAGAGACAATCTTCCACCCTTTGATAAATCAGCTATGGATGGATATGCCATAAAAAGTGAGGACACGGATTTATATGAAGATGGAGTTTCAATACAGCTTGAGATAGTTGATCTTATAAAAGCTGGGGAGTCTAGTGATAAAGAATTAAGTAATGGGCAAGCCATGAAGATAATGACAGGAGCGCCAGTGCCTAAAGGTGCAAATGCAGTAATACAAATTGAAAAAGTAGAGGTTCGTGAGGATATTCTTTATATTTCTGAGAAAGTTAAAAATGGATGCAATGTAATAAAACTTGGTGAAGAAATTAAAGTAGGAGATATTGCTTTAAGAAAAGGAACGCTGATTAGGCCAACTGAAATTGGAGTTTTAGCTTCTTTAGGCTATAGCAAAATTAAAGTTCATAGAAATCCAGTAGTATCAATACTTACAACGGGAGATGAACTTGTAGATATAGATGAAACTCCTAAGTTTGGGCAAATAAGAAATAGCAATGAATATTCGCTAAAAGCATTAATTAAGAATTTAGGCTTAGAAGCTTTATCCCTAGGAATTGTAGAAGATAAAAAGGATACTTTAAAAAGTAAAATTAAAGAAGCATTAGAAAAATCAGATGTAGTTATAACTTCAGGTGGTGCGTCAGTTGGAGATTTTGATTTTGTAGAACAAGTATTAAAGGAAATAAATGCTGATATAAAATTTCAATCTGTAGCTATAAAACCAGGAAAGCCAATAAGTTTTGCAGTTATTGATAAAAAACTATTTTTTAGCTTACCAGGCAATCCATTATCTGCAATAACTACCTTTGAAGAATTCGTAAAGCCAGCTTGTGACAAAATGCTTGGTAAAAACATGGATAGTGATAATACTTTCCCAGTTATACTAGCTGAAGACTTTAAGGAAAAAGAAGGCAGAAGTAAGTACATATATGTAAAGATAAAAGCTGAGAACGGAAAGCTATACGCATATAAGGCCGGATCTCAAAGTTCTAACCAGTTAATTACTATGAGTAAGGCAAATGGAATAATAATAATGCCAGAAGGAATTGGATATAAAAAGGCAGGGGAAGTTTTAAGTGGAAAATTTATCTTTAAATAAATTAAGTGAGATTAAAGTAATATCTATAGTTGCAACTAAATCTGAAACAGGCAAGACAACATTAATAGAAGCATTAATACCTATATTCAAAGAAAAAAACTATAACATAGGAGTCTTAAAACACGATGCTCATAATTTTGAAATTGATAAAGAGGGAAAAGACAGTTATAGATTTGTAAAAGCTGGAGCAGACAAAATGGTTATTTCATCAAAAGAAAAAATAGCTATGATAGAAAAAACTAAGGAAGAAAAAGATCTTGAAGAAATACTAGAACTATTTGTAGATATGGATTTGGTAATCATAGAGGGATATAAAAATAATGGATACCCTAAAATAGAAGTTCATAGAAAAGAAGTTGATTCAAAGCTTCTATGTGAAAATGAAAGTTTAGATAGAACGAAATTTTTAGCAATAGCTACTGATGAAAAGCTAAGTTTAGACATAGAACAATTGGATATTAATGATGTGAATAGGATAGCTGAATTTATTGAAGATAAAGTTATAAAGGAGAAATAAATAATGGAAAAAACATTAGAATGTAAAGTTTTTAAAATAGAAGACGGTATTGGGAAAGCAGATGTAGATGAACTTTTAGTTAGGGAATACCCGCTAACAATTTTTCTTAATGGAAAAAAATTAGCTACACTTTTATGTAGTCCAGAAAACTTAAAAGCATTGTCAGTTGGTTTTTTAAGAACAGAAGGTTTAATAAATACTAGTGATGATATAATATCTTTTAATTTAAATGAAAAAAAGGGAATTGCAGAGGTTGAGACTAAAAATAAAGATGCTGCTCGTGAAAGCTTTTTCTCTAAGAAAATTGATTTAGAAAGTATAAAGGATCAGTCAGTTGATGGAATTGATAATTTCTTAGATTCCTTAAACTGTAAGCCTGTTGAAAGTGATGCTAAAATGTATACTGAAAAAATATTTGAATTTATGAGAACAAATTTAGATTATTCCGATGTTTTTAAAAACACAGGAGGAGTTCACTGCGTTGCATTATGTGATAGCAATGAAATGCTTGTAGTGTATGAAGATGTAGCTAGACATAATGCATTGGACAAGGTTATTGGAGAATCACTGATGAAAGGAATATTCCTTAAGGATAAAGCGGTTATACTTAGCGGAAGAGTATCTCTTGAAATGATACTAAAGGCAGCTAAGCTGGAAATACCAATAATTATATCTAAATCAGCACCTACAAGTCTTTCTGTGGCCCTTGCCAAAAGATTAAATATTACTTTAGTTGGATTTGTAAGAGGCAATAAAATGAATATATATGCTAATGGATATAGAATTGTAGATACTAATAAAAAATCAGAATTCTAGTATTTTGTTTTTTAGATGCTTGATTGTACAAAGGAGTGAAATTAATATGGAAAATTACAATTCTTTCATTGTGGGAGATGCTAATAAGTGCGTTGGGTGTAAGGCTTGTGAAATAGCCTGCTTTAAGGCTCATAATGAAGCAGTCACTGTTGGAAATATAGAGACACCAATAATTTCTAGGATACATGTTATTAAAGAGAAGGACTTTACAGTTCCAGTTCAATGTAGACATTGTGAAAATGCGCCTTGTGCAAAGGTCTGTCCTATAAATGCAATTAAAAATGAAGATAATGCAATAATAATTGATGAAGAAATTTGCATAGGTTGTAAAGCATGTGCAGTAGCTTGCCCGTTTGGAGCTATTGAAATGGGAACTAAGTATAAGGCTGGAAAAGCAGTCATGCAAAATGTACAGAAGGAATTATTTGAAGAAGTCCTAGAAGAGAAAGAAACAAAGGTTGCATATAAATGTGATTTATGTAAAGAACAAGGTGAACCAGCTTGTGTAAAAGCATGTCCTAAAGATGCTCTTAAATTATTCGATGTCATAGAAGAAAAAAGAATAAGAAACATAAGAGCAGTAAGTAACTTAAATATATAACTAACCGAAATTGAATACATGTTTATTCCGTTGGACTAAGAAAATTTCACTGAATGTCACTAAATGTCAGGTTGCATCCATTTCAGTTTGCTCCTAAGACAAGCTTAGGACAAACCAAAATGGAACAACCAGCCATTAAGTGACATTGGCAGTTCATTTTCTAATGCCAACTTCACAAACATGTATTCAATTTCTAGGCGAGATATATTTTTAGGTATAAGTCGAAAAATTAGTTTGGAATTTAAATGGGTGATTTTAAATTTCAATGAAACACTACACACAACATGTCACTTATTTCTAGTGTAGATATATATTTGAGGAAATATAAAGTTTTTGATATATATTATAAAAGAAAGGAATTTAGTTTATGGATATTGGTTTTGTAAATATTGATAAAGAGTTATGTACTGGGTGTCAGCAATGTGTTGAAGTATGCCCTGTAAATGCAATACAAGGCGAAGCGGGACAACCTCAAGAGATTGATTATGATGTTTGTGTTTCATGTGGACAATGCATACAGGTATGTAATTCTTATGCGTTTGAAAATAGAGAAAACAGCCATGCAATAGAAGAGAAAAGAAGAGCTAGAGGCTTACTTGAAAGTGTAAATGAGCCGGTTTTTGCGGCTTTTAACAAAGGAAATGCAGCTAAAGTGAAGGAGGCTCTACATAATGAAGAATTATTTACTATAGTTCAATGTGCACCAGCTATAAGGGTTTCTTTAGGTGAAGAATTCGGACTTAAAGCTGGAAGTTTAACAGCTGGTAAAATGGCAGCAGCTCTGCGAAGATTAGGTTTTAACAGGGTTTATGATACTAACTTTGGTGCGGATTTAACAATAATGGAAGAAGGCAGTGAGCTTATAAAAAGGGTAACAAAAGGTGGGAAATTGCCGATGTTTACTTCTTGTTGTCCTGCCTGGGTGAAATTTATGGAACAAAGCTATCCAGAGCTTTTAAATCATCTTTCAAGCTGTAAATCGCCACAACAAATGGCTGGAACAATTTTTAAAACCTATGGTGCTAAAATAGATAAGGTTAGTCCTAAGAAAATATATAATGTAGCTATAATGCCATGTACTTGTAAGCAATTTGAATGTGATAGAGAAGAAATGCAGGATAGTGGTTTTAAGGATGTAGATATAGTTATTACTACAAGGGAATTTGCTCAGCTTATAAGAGATAAAGGCATAGATTTTAAAAACTTGAAGGATGAAGAGTTCGATTTACCACTTGGAAGTTATACTGGAGCTGGTAATATTTTTGGAGTAACTGGTGGTGTAATGGAAGCAGCACTTAGAAGCGGCTATGAGATGCTTACAAAGAAATCTATTCCTAATTTAGAGCTTAATTTTGTACGAGGCAGTGAAGGAATTAGGGTTGCAGAAGTGAAATTGCCGAAGATAACACTAAAAGTGGCGGTGGTTTCAGGATTGAAAAATGTAGTTAAAATACTTGAAGATATAAAAGAAGGAAACTGTGAATTTGATTTTATTGAAGTTATGACTTGTCCAGAAGGTTGTGTAAGCGGTGGTGGACAACCTAAGTTTATCTTAGATATAGATAGAAGAAATGGTTTGGTGAGCAGAAAAAAAGGTATCTATAAACATGATTCTGAACTTGAAATAAGAAAGTCTCATGAAAATCCTTTTATAAAAAAATTATATGAGGAGTTTTTAATAGAACCTCTTGGTGAAAAATCCCATCATTTACTACATACAAAGTTTGTTTCGAGAAAAAAGGAGGAAATATAAATGAATAATTTTGTTATAGCAAATCCAAAAAGATGTATAGGCTGCAGAACTTGTGAGGCTGCATGTGTTGTTGCACATTCTGAAGAAAACATACTTGTACAAAGTAAGGATAAGGTTAATTTTAATCCTTGCTTAAAAGTTATTAAAACAGCAGATGTAAGTGCTCCAATTCAATGCAGGCATTGTGAAAATGCTCCGTGTGCTAATGCATGTCCAAATGGTTCGATTATAAATAAAGACGGGGTAGTGTTAATAAATAAAGATACATGCATAGGCTGCAAATCTTGTGCAATAGTTTGTCCTTTTGGTGCTATTGATATAATAGTTGAACATAAAGCAGGAGAGAAAGTTATTCAAAAAGGGTTAATGTGCGATAAAGACGGAAAGCTAGAATATAAAGAAAGATTAGTTGCAAATAAATGTGATTTATGTATAGGTAGGGAAAATGGTCCTGCCTGCGTAGAGGTATGTCCTACAGAAGCATTAAGATTGGTTGAATCTAAAATTATAGATAAAGACATTTTGGAAAAGAGAAAAAATGCTGCAGCTAATTTAGTAAATATAGTATAAGTGTATGAATGTGGAAGTTTTTAAAACAGCAGTAATACTTGCAGGTGGAAAAAGTTCACGAATGGGTTTTGATAAGCAGTTTTTAAGAGTTAATGAAGTGAGAGTTATGGAAAAGTTAATTCATGAACTAAGTAAAGAATTCGAAGATATAATTATTGTCACAAATAAGCCCGAAGATTATAAAAAAGATGGAGTTAGAATAATTAGCGATGAGATAAAAGAATTTGGACCATTATCAGGGATTCATGTGGGGATTAAACAAAGTAAAAGCAGATATGTATACTTTATAGCTTGTGATATGCCGAATGTAAACTTAGATTATATCCGTTATATGAAGAAAGTGCTTACTAATAGTAAAGCAAATGCTTGTATTGCTAAAAGAGAAGGTAAGCTTGAGCCGTTTAATGCTTTTTATTCTGTAGATATATTGCCAGAAGTTGAAAAACTTATAACACTTAATAAAAGATCTATAGCGGGATTAATTGATATTATAGAGCCCCTTTTTATTGAAGAAAATGTTTTAAAAAAATATGATTATTCTTTTGATATGTTTATGAATCTTAACTCAAAAGAAGATTTAAAAGGTTATAATAGAAAGAATAAGCAGGAGGAAAATTATGTTTGATTCATATGGCAGAAAAATAAATTACCTGAGAATATCAGTTACAGATTTGTGTAATTTAAGATGCAAATATTGCATGCCTGAAAAAGGAATAGATAAGATGTGGCATAAAGAGATTCTAACTTTAGAAGAAATAGAAGCCATTACTCAAAGTTTTGTTGAATTAGGTGTAGATAAAGTTAGGATAACTGGGGGAGAGCCGTTAGTAAGAAAAAATATTTTAAAGTTAATTGATGGTATAGGTAAAATAGGAGGAGTTAAGGATTTAGCCATGACTACCAATGGAATTCTCTTAAAAGATTATGCTAAAGATTTAAAAAATGCAGGTCTTAATAGACTTAATATAAGCTTAGATACTTTAAATGAAGAAAAATATTCACAGATAACTAAGGTAGGGAAGATCAAAGATGTACTTCAAGGTATTGAAGCAGCTAAAAATAGTGGGCTTACTCCAATTAAATTAAATGTAGTTTTAATAAAGGACTTTAATGAAAATGAAATAGAAGACTTTATAAATTTAACAAAATATGAGGATATAGAAATAAGATTTATAGAACTTATGCCAATAGGTACTCTAAAGCATTGGTCATCTAATAAATATATTTCTAATGATACAGTTTTAGAAAAGATGTCAGAATTAATAGAAATAGAATCAGCAGATATTTCTTCTCCAGCAAGATATTATAAACTTCCAAATTCAAAGGGAAAAGTCGGGCTTATTAATCCTATATCATGTAAGTTTTGCGGAAATTGCAATAGAATAAGATTAACGGCAGATGGAAAACTAAAGTCATGCCTTCACTCAAACTCTGAGGTGGATTTAAAGAAATTGCTTAGAGAGGGTAAGGATATAAAGACAGTAATTACTGATACTATTAAAAGCAAACCAAAAGAACATGAATTGGAGAACGGAAATTATATTAATAGAGAAATGACAGCAATTGGAGGTTGATTTTATGGAATTTACTCATTTTAATGAAAAAGGAAGAGCTCATATGGTAAATGTGAGTGAAAAGGACGAGACAAAGAGAGTTGCTATTGCAAGAGGATTAATTAAAATGAAAAAGGAAACTGTAGATTTGATAAAAGATGGCCTTATTAAAAAAGGTGATGTTTTATCAGTTGCTCAAATTGGTGGAATAATGGGCGTAAAAAAGACCTCGGATTTAATTCCTATGTGCCATAATATTTTTATTACAGGATCTGATATAAATTTTAATATAGGTGAAGAAGAAATAGAAATTGAAGCAACAGTTTCAACAGTTGGGAAAACAGGCGTTGAAATGGAAGCATTAACAGCTGTAACAACTGCAGCCCTTACTATATATGATATGTGCAAGGCTGTTGATAAGGATATGGTAATAGAAAATGTTAGATTAATAAAGAAGACCGGCGGAAAAAGCGGAGAATACATAAGGGAGATTTAGATAAAATTATGGCTAAAGTATTATCAATAAATATTAGTGAAAAAAAGGGTGTTATAAAAACACCTATAAAGGAAGGAATTTTTATAGAAGAGCATGGCTTAAAAGATGATGCCCATGCTGGAAAATGGCATAGGCAGGTAAGTTTATTAGCTAAGGAAAGCATAGATAAAATGATTAAAATGGGAGTAGATAGCTTAGAAGCTGGAAAATTTGCAGAAAATATAACAACTGAAGGTATTGTTCTTTATGAATTGCCTGTTGGGACAAGATTAAAAATAGGAGAAACAATTCAAGAAGTGACACAAATAGGAAAAGAGTGCCATAAAGGCTGCGCTATAAAAAATCAAGTTGGCACGTGTATTATGCCAACAGAAGGAATTTTCACAAGAATAATAAAAGGCGGAGTTATTAGAGAAGGAGATTCTATAGAAATTTTAGATTAAGTTATATGAAATAAAATAACAAGTCCAAAGCTAGCATTGGACTTGTTATTTATATACGGCATAGATGCTTCCTTCCAATGTGTATATTTTTCGTCAGGCAAGTAGGTTAAGTGCCATTATAGCTTATCTATCATGGCATTTTGTAGGCGGAGAATGATGGAAAAAATATTTCTAGATGAAATTGTTATTATCTATACTCTGAATTAATTAATTGCAATATAAAATAAGAGAGCAGTCGAAAATAAAATTTATAATGGATTCCAAGTTGGTATATCACCTTAACCATGAAACCTACGAAAATTATAGAAATCTAATATTCGTAGGTTATTCCAGTTTTCATGAATTTAATGACAAAGTCATGATATAATAATAGAAAATATTTAATGGTGGAATTCAATAGATAAATAATATCTTTATATTATATTGAAAATTTATATTTTAGTGGGGGAGTTTAACATGGATAAGAAAATTATAGATTTAATAAATAACGAAGATAAAAAAAATCCATTAACAGACGAGGAAATAGCAGAACGATTAAATATATTGAGGGAAACAGTTACTAAGATAAGAAAGGAGAATTTTATACTTGATTCGAGAGAACGCAGAAGACAATTTTTAAGTAATGATATTAAAAATATAGTATTCGAATTTGATAAAATATCAGATAGAAAATTAACTGCGCTACTGAATGAAAAGGGATACAATATTGGAAAGTATGCAGTAAGTAAATTGAGACAGCAAATAGAAGCTACAGAAGATTTGAACAGTGAAAAAAAATTTAAAGATAAAAGTATACAGCTAAATTTAGAAAAGGAGGAGGATAGCATATTCTCTTCCTTTATTGGATATAATGGAAGCTTAAAAAATCAAATTAGTAAAGCACAAGCAGCTATTATGTATCCACCAAATGGGCTTCATACATTAATTTATGGTCCTTCTGGAGTAGGTAAAAGTTTTTTAGCTGAATTAATGCATTTATATGCACTAAAAACGGAGAACTTTGGAAAGAATGTTCCTTACTTCGAGTTCAACTGTGCAGATTATGCAGATAATCCACAACTTCTATTGGCTCAGCTATTTGGATATACTAAGGGGGCATTTACAGGAGCTAATGAAAATAAGCAAGGTATAGTTGAACTTTGCAATGGAGGAATATTATTTTTAGATGAAATTCATAGGCTTCCAGCTGAAGGTCAGGAAATCTTATTCTACCTAATGGATAAAGGAAAGTTTAGAAGATTAGGAGAAGTAGATACGCAGCATGAAAGTAATTTAATGATTATTGCAGCCACAACAGAAGATCCTGAAAGTTCTCTTCTATTAACATTTCGCAGAAGAATACCAATGAGCATTGAAATCCCATCGATAAAAGAACGTCCAGTTGAAGAAAGAATGGAATTTATTAAGAACTTTTTCGTTGTAGAAAGCAGGAGACTAGAGAAGAGCTTGTATATTAAGGAAGAAGTTGTGCAGTGTTTATTAGATTCTGATTACAAAGGAAACATTGGTCAGCTTAAATCAGACATTCAAGTATGTTGTGCAAAGGCTTTTTTAGAAAGCAAGTTAAACAAATCTAAAGAAGTAATTGTTAATCTTGAAAATTTATCTGAAACATTAAAGATTGAATATCAAAGGAAAATGAAGTTAGATAAATATTATTCAGTTATATCAGAAGAAATTGTTGTTTCGCCTGAAGGAAGTCAGACGTATAGAAAATTGGAAGCAAACCAGGTAGATGATGAAAATATTTATAAGCATTTAGATGATAAATATGAAGAATTAAAAAAGCAAGGGATAGATGATGAGAATATTAATGATATCTTAAGTCAAGAAGTAGAAAAAAGTTTGCTGCAGCATATACAAAAAGTTGAAGAGTCACGATTTAGCTATGAAGAAATTTCTAATATTGTAGGTAAAGAAATTTTAGAAATATGTGAGGAAATGTATGAACTTGCTGAAAAGGAAATTAAAGGATTAAAAAATACAATTATTTTTCCATTAGCTATACATATTAATGAAGCAATTTCTTTGACAAGACAACACAAAAGAGTTTTAAATACTAATTTATCAGTAATAAAAGAAGAGTTAAAAAAGGAATGCATAATAGCAAATAAAATCATAGAAAAAATTAATAATAATCATTACATAAAAATTCCTATGGAAGAAGTTCCTTTTCTAGCAATGTACTTTAAGAATTTTCAAAGTACTGTTGAAATTGAAAAAGGGAAAATAGGTCTGATTGTTATCTCTCATGGAAGAGTTGCATGTGGAATGGCCGAAGTAGCAAATGCAATTATAGGAGTAAACCATGCAGTTGGATTAGAAATGGATTTAAAAGATTCGCCCGATGTTATGCTTGAAAAGACTATTAAAATGGTTAGACAAATAGATCAAGGAAGAGGCTGCATATTATTAGCTGATATGGGATCTTTACTTAGATTTAAGGATGCAATCGAAAAAGCAACTGGAATTCATATAGAAGTAGTTGGACGAACAGATACCTTGATGGTAATTGAGTGCTTGAGAAAGGTTTTATATACAGAGGAGACTCTAGAAGTTATCGCAAAAGATTTATCTCTTAAAGAAAATCCATCGCCAATAATTAAATCTATAGATAGTCCAAAGAAAAAAGCTATTTTATGTTTATGTATTACAGGACAAGGCGCAGCAAAAAGAATACAAAACCATCTTAAAAGCAGACTGGAAAGTAATTTAAAAGATATTGAAATTATAACAAGGGGATATATTGAAGACAGGAAAGTAGAGAGTATTATTAGTGCAATAGAAAATTATTATGAGATTTTAGCAATTGTAGGAACAATTGATCCTAAAGTAAATAATTATTCCTTTATACCTATGTCGAGTATCTTTAATCCAAAAGGAATATCATACCTCAGAAAAATAATTAAGGAAAAAACTGTTTTTTATGAAAATAATTTATATGAGGTTTTAGAAACAGACTTAATATCGATTAATCAAAGTTTTACATATAAAGATCAAGTTTTGGATAATGCAATTGAAATTATGAAAAACAAGGGATATGTAAAGCCTGAATACTTGTTAAGTGTGTATAAAAGAGAAGGGCTTATGACTACCTTTTTACAAGGGGGAATTGCAATTCCTCATGGAGATGTAAGCTTGGTTACAAAACCAGTCATATTTATTACAAAATTGGATACTCCTGTTGTCTGGGATGGAATTAATACAGTGGATATAATTTTCGTATTAGCTCTTGAAGAAAATTCAAGAAATTATTTTGAACAACTATATAAGATCATCAATGATGAACAGAGCATTTCAGCTATTCGCAAGTCTAATACAAAAGAAGAAATATTAAAGATTTTATGCCAAAATACTTAATTGGTCAAAAAATGGCATCCTTCTTGCTTTATATATAAGCAAGAAAGGAGCTATGAAAAATGGAGATTAAAGATTTTCCTAAAGTAACGGTAATATTAAGAGGATATACTTATTCTCAAATTAGAACAGTTGTTAAAAACTTAATAGGAACAGAATTAAAAGCAGTTGAGATCACAATGAATACTCCTGATTCAATAAGTATTATTCAAAAAATTAGTGATGAGTTTGGTGATTCAATTAAAGTAGGAGCTGGAACTGTAAAAACTTATAAGGAAGCTGATGAGGCTATTAAAGCTGGAGCAACATTTTTATTATCTCCAGTTATGTTAAGCAAGGAAATAATAGACTTATGCAAAAAAAATAATGTCATATCAGTTCCTGGAGCCTATACACCAACAGAAGTTAATAAAAGTTTTGATGATGGAGCTGATATTGTAAAGGTTTTTCCTGCTGGAACATTAGGTACTAAATTTTTATCTGATATTCAGGCACCTCTTGGCAAACTTCCATTAATGGTAGTTGGCGGGATTAATGCTGAAAATGTTTTAAACTATTTTAAAGCTGGAGCAAGTTTTGCAGGGATTGCTTCTGGAATCTTTAACAAAGATGACATATTAAATGAAAATGAAGAAAATATTATAAGATCAATTCAATATTTTGAGAGCAATGTAGAATAAAATACGAGGTAATTTATATGAGCGAAATATTATTTAATGAATCATTAATAATAAATTTAAGTGATTTAAATACTAATAATGAAGCATTAGCAGTCATTGCAGATCATTTGTATGAAAATGGTCATGTTAAAGAAGGTTATAAAAATGCGATTTTAAAGAGAGAAGCTGAATTTCCAACAGGTTTATTTACTGGAGGCCTTAATGTGGCTATACCTCATGCAGATGTAAATTTTGTTAATGAGGCATCAATTGCAGTAGGAATTTTAAAAAAGCCAATAAAATTTAGAGCTATGGATGAACCAGAGAACGAAATTGATGTCAGCTTAATCATAATGCTAGCATTAAAGGAAGCACATGGACATATACAAATGCTTCAAAAAGTTGTTAACTTAATCAAAAATCAAGATAGTATAAAAAAGATAATATCTTGTAACGATGTAAATAAAGTCAATCAAATAATATCAGAATACTTATTAGATGAGGAGAGATAATTATGAAAAGAATTTTAGTAGCATGTGGAAATGGAATAGCAACATCAACAGTAGTAGCAACAAAAATTAGAGAAAAATGTGAAGATAATGGGATTGCTGTATCTGTTACACAATGTAAGTTATTAGAAGTGGAATCAAAAGCAGAGGATTTTGACTTATTAGTCACAACAGGAAAATTTACTGGTGGAAACGTTGATATTCCAGTAGTTGGTGCAATATCTTTATTAACTGGAATGGGAGAAGAAGAAACATTAGATGAAATAATAAGTCACTTAAAATAATCATTTTATAAAAGGTATAAGTGAAAGGGGAATATAAATATGCAAATTATTTATAACATATTTAATACCATAATGGATGCAGGCGCGGTTGTAATGCTTCCTATAATTATCACGATAATAGGTGTAATTTTTAGGGTTAAATTAGCAAAGGCTTTTCGTTCGGGTCTTATAATAGGAATAGGTTTTGCAGGAATAAATCTAGTAATTAATTTGATGAAGTCTAATTTAGGGCCAGCAGCTCAGGCTATGGTTAAAAATTTTGGAATAAAACTTGATATTCTCGATGTAGGCTGGGGTGCAATTGCAGCAGTTACTTGGTCATCTCCAATTATAGCTATTTTAATATTTTGTATTTTAGCAACTAATATCATAATGTTAATTTTAAAGGCAACAGATACTTTAGATGTTGATATTTGGAATTATCATCATATGGCAATAGTAGGAATAATGGTTTATTTTGTAACACATAATATTCCGTTAGGAATTGCTGCAACAGTAATAATGGCAATAATAACATTTAAATTGTCAGATTGGACAGCACCACTTGTAGAAGAGTATTTTGGAATCCCAGGGGTTTCACTTCCTACTATGTCAGCCTTATCTTCAATTATAATTGCAGCACCTTTAAATTGGCTTTTGGATAGAATTCCAGGAATCAATAAAATTGATTTTGAAATGAAAGATACTAAGAAATATCTTGGATTTTTTGGTGAACCAATGATTATGGGATTAATTTTAGGATGTATTATTGGATTCTTAGCAAAATATCCTTATGCACAAATTCTTTCATTAGGTGTAAATATGGCAGCAGTTTTGATTTTAATACCTAAAATGACCTCTCTATTTATGGAAGGATTAATGCCAATCTCAGAAGCTGCTAAGAAGTTTACTCAACAAAAATTTAAGGGAAGAAAATTCTTAATCGGGCTTGATGCAGCAGTTGTTGTTGGTAATCCTGATGTTATTACAACTTCACTAATTGTTATTCCATTAACTATATTAATGGCAGCAGTTTTGCCAGGAAACAGAGTATTACCATTTGCAGATTTAGCTGTTGTAACATTTAGAGTTGCTTTAGTAGTAGCCATAACTCGTGGTAATTTATTTAAGAACATTATTATGGGACTTGTATGTACTGGAGTTATTCTATTAGCAGGTACAGCAACAGCACCTGTTTTAACTCAACTTGCAAATTCAGTAGGTCTTAACCTTTCAACAGATGGAAGCTTTATTTCATCTTTTGCGGCAACAAGCTTAACAGTAAGTTACTTAGTATATATAGCATTCACTAGTAATCTGTTTATAAGTATTCCAATTCTAATAATAGTTATAGCAGGTACTTGGGTTGTTATGAGTAAAATAAATCAAAAAAGGAATGAAATTTTAGAAGCTAAGGTAGCGGTAAATGAATGACTTTAGTTAAAATATAACACTGTTTTTTCAGAAAGGAAGAGAAAAATGATTATTTCAGATGTTAAAGTGTATACAGTAAAGCCTAGATGGATTTTTATAAAGGTTACAACAGATAATGGGTTAGAAGGCTGGGGAGAAATGGTATCAGGTACTAAAACTGAAACTGTTGTAGCTGGTGCGAAAGAAATGGCTAAGAGAATTATGGGACGTAATCCGTTGGAGATAGAAAAAATATGGCAGGAGTTATTCCGTGTGTTCTTTAGAAGTGGGCCAATAAATATGACAATTATATCTGGAATTGAAATGGCTCTTTGGGATATTAAAGGAAAGTATTATAATGCACCAATCTATGAATTATTAGGTGGATCTGCTAGAGATAGAATAAAAGTATATTCTTGGATAGGTGGAGATCGTCCAAGCGATGTGGTAAAGGACGCACAAGACCGTGTAGATAGAGGCTTTGATTCAGTAAAAATGAATGCAACAGAAGAACTTCATTATATAGATAATTTTAAAAAGATTGATGAAGTAGTAGAACGTGTTGCAGCACTTAGAGAAAAATTCGGTAATGATTTAAATATAGGTGTTGACTTTCATGGAAGAGTACATAAGCCTATGGCAAAAGTCCTAGCAAAAGAACTAGAACCATATAGACCAATGTTCTTAGAAGAAGTCGTATTATGTGAGAATAAAGAAGCATTTAAAGAGGTTGCAAAACATGTGGTTACTCCACTTGCAACAGGTGAAAGACTTTACACAAGATGGGATTTTAAGGATTTGCTTGCAGGTGGATATATTGATATTATACAACCTGATGTTGCATTAGCAGGAGGTATTTCAGAAACAAGAAAAATTATTGCTATGGCAGAAGCCTATGATATAGCAGCAGCACCGCATGCGCCATATGGCCCTATAGCATTAGCAGCGACACTTCAAATTGACTCTTGTAGTCCCAATGTATTTATTCAAGAACAATCTCTTGGGATTCATTATAATAAAGGTTTTGATCTTCTTGACTTTGTGGAAAATAAAGAAATATTCCAATATAAAGATGGATTTGTAGACTTACCAACAAAACCAGGATTAGGGCTTACTATTAATGAGGACAAGGTTAAAGAAGTTGCAATGGAAGGACTGAATTGGTCTAATCCAAATTGGAAAAACTATGATGGAACAAAAGCTGAATGGTAAAGTTTTTAATTTAGCTTACAATTTTTAAGTTTTAATAAAACTAAAGAATCTATTCGAAAAATTCATAGATTCTTTTAGAGTAAAAAGTAACTTATAGTAAATAAAATTTTATAATTGTTGGATTCTAAAGTTAACACTTTACATCCACTATAAAACCCATGAAAATGATATGATTCCTTCATACTAAAAAGGGAGCAGGTCATTTTCGTGGGTATTTTCTTTGAAAATTCTCTTTTAAAAAATATACTGCCTGTACTTCATTTGCATTTGAGTCATAAATTATAGATATGAATGCAGCATCTTTATATTTAAAATGCATATCTCCATTTTTATCACTAATAGGCTCTCACAACACTTTTTTCTGTGCCAGATATTTTTGTAGTGTCTTGTTCTGATTCATTTACTATATTGTTCGATGTAAGCTGCTTTGAAATAACCTCCATTATCTTTATAATAGTATGTCCATATTTCTTGTTTTTTTCTAAGTTCAATGCATTTAGCACAGTTGCATCACAAGAAATTTCACAATCCTGTTTCATTTTATAAATTGAGTACCATATTATAGGATTAAACCAATAAATAGCTTGTATCAGTATGTAAACAAAGTTTACTAGCAAATCACTTCTTTCTATATGGACTAACTCATGCATAAAAACAAATTTCAGTTCTTCCTCTGACAACCTATCTACAAGTTCTGAAGAAATCAATATTTTAGGATGTATTATTCCAGATAACATGGGTGATTTAAGATGTTTGTAATAAATAATCGGAACTTTCGAATTAATTTTAAGTCTGGATTTACATTGGTTTAAAAGTATAATAATATCCTGCTTATCGCACTTTGAATAATTTTTAAGTTTAGCCCAAAGTAGTATATTAATAATAATATATAGTAAAATCCCACACGCACCTATTAACCACACAAAAGCTAAAGTTTCAAAATTAAATCTTAAGGACGTTGAATTAGTATTACTATATTCGAGATTAAAACTAGGATTTTTATTAATGTTATTGATATTTGAAAATTTGGCGATTTTTGTTTAGTCACATTAAATATATTATTCTGGTGAGAGGGAGGGATAAGATTAAGAATGCTTAGAGGACTTTCTAGATTTAATGGAATTAAAAGTCTAAGTAAAAGTAAAAACCAGATATAATAATGAAATTTTGCACTAAGCTTTTGCCTTAGAATACTTTTTATTAACAATATTCCTATAGCTAATATACTCCCCATTATAGATATTAATATGATGTTTCAAATAATTTTAATGTGTTAATATATCTTCACCTGCCTTTCTTTTTAATTTTTTTCATCTAATATCTTTTTTAATTCTTCGATCTCTTTTTTAGAAATTTTATCATCGTTTATAAAGTTCACAACCATATTATAAAAAGATCCTTCGTGTATTTTTTCTACAAAGAATACTCTTTCTTCCTTTGCTACTAATGGATAAAACTTATGCTGACCACAACTTTTATCAACTCCAAGAGCTTCCTTTTTAACTAATCTGCTAATGAGTGAATGAATAGTTTTAGGACTCCAATCAGTTTCAGTACTTAAAGAGGTAATAAATTTCTTTGCTAATTATAATAAAGTTATCTAATTTTGTTATAAAATGATTAAATAACTATTTAATTGTTAGTTTTTCTGCTAAAATACTTTTATGGTATATATACTTAATTACATATGATTAGAATTTTAGGGAGGAATTATTTTGAATTGGTTTAAAAATTTAAAAATATCTAAAAAATTAATACCAGCTTTCATTATTGTAGCTTTGCTTATAGTATTGGTTGGCGCTATTGGAATAAGAAATATGCAGATTCTGAAGAACAATGCTCAGGATATGTATAATCAGAATCTCTTATCCATTCAGAAAATTAATAAAGTTAAGCAAGATACTTTAGAAATAAGATATGATTTATTGAAAATTTCAAACCAAGCAAATAAGGAAAATCAAAATCCGGGATTAGAAAAGGAAATTCAAGACTATGCTGCGGATACAGATACTATACTTAATGATTATGAAAAAAATTTGTTGACTGAAGATCAAAAAACTACTTTTAGCGATATAAAAAGTAATTTAAGTGATTTTAGAACTATCTATAGTGATGTTATAAAGTTAGCAGATGCACAGGACTTTGAAAAATCTAAAACTAGATTTACTGAAATAGCTACATCCAGAGCTAATTTATTTAAAGGCTTAGATACTTTAATTCAAGCAAATGATGATAAAGCAGCTAATTCATACAAGCAGGATGCTAATACATATACTTCGTCTTTATATATAATAATATTTGTTATAGTTTTAGGATTAGTACTTGCTATAGCACTTGGAACATTTATCTCAATTGTTATAGCAAGAAATTTAAATAAGGTTCTAAATTTTGCTGAAGCCATTGGAGATGGAGATTTAACTCAAGAAATAGAATTAGACAGCCAAGATGAAATCGGAAGACTTTCTAAGGCTCTAAATAAGGCCGCTGAAAATATAAAAGAACTTATATCACAAATATTTAACAGTGTAGAAAAGATAAATTCAGCTAGTGGAAATTTGTCAGCTACTACTGAAGAAATATCATCAATGATGCAATCTTCTAGTGAAGCTACGGAGACAATTGCTAAAGGAGCTCAAGACTTAAGTGCTACTACACAAGAAGTTCAAGCCTCGATGGATGAAATAGCAATGAATACAAGTAACCTAGAGCAGAAGGCTGAAGAATCTAAAGTATCTGGTAATGATATAAATAAAAGAGCTATTGAAATAAAAGAAAAGGCTACAGAGAACATAAAACAAAATGGTAAAATTTATGAAGAAAAAAGACTTAATATTATAAAAGCTATTGAAGCTGGGAAGGTAGTTGAAGAAGTTAAACTGATGGCGGAGTCTATCGGCAGTATATCTGAACAAACAAATCTTCTAGCATTAAATGCTGCCATAGAGGCTGCAAGAGCTGGAGAGCAAGGAAAAGGCTTTGCTGTAGTTGCTGAAGAAGTTAGACAATTAGCTGAACAATCTTCTGAAGCTGTAACCAAAATTCAAAATATGGTTATTCAAGTAAGAACTGCTTTTAATGAATTATCGTCTAGTGGACAAGACATATTAGATTATATGGTAAATAACGTGAAGCCAAGTTACACTTTGTTATTGGATACTGGTATACAATATGAGAAAGATGCAAAGTTTGTAAGCGATATGGCTATTGATATATTTGATACTGCTAAACAAATGAATGAGACAGTGATGCAGGTGAATAAGGCTTTTGAAGGTGTTTCAGCTACAGCTGCAGATTCAGCCGCTAGTTCAGAAGAAGTATTAGCTAGTATTAGTGAAATTACAAAAGCAGTAACTGAAGTTGCGAGCTCTACTCAAAGTCAAGCTGAGTTAGCTCAAAACTTGGATGAATTGGTACAAAAATTTAAAATATAAATTATTGAAAGTCAATAATTTCTTAGATAAGATAAGTTCATTTTAAAGGCTATGCTTCGAATCTACAATAGGACCCACAAAAATCTAAAATTTAGATTTTTGTGGGTTATTTTAGTTTGTGATCATCTAAAGAAAATCTTGTGTTAGATGAATTCAATCAAATATTTATTTTTAACTAGTATAAAAAATGGATTCTAATGGATTAAAAAAAGAACAAGTTAACTTATTTATATAAATTTTATTACCATATTGCTAATTTAAATCATAAGTCTTTATCTATCCATATTAAATGTAATAGCAATTTATCATTGAAATTTATATAAAAGGGAAACTTGCTTTGTTTACAGTTTGGCAATATGTTTATTATAATATTATAAATGATGATTAAATTAAGGTGGCATAACTATGGATAGAACTATACTTATTATTGAGGATGAAGAGGACATAAGAGATATAATAATGCATTACATAAAAAAAGAAGGCTTTAATGTGAAGGAAGCTGAAAATGGTATTGATGGAATAAATATATTATCAAGTGAAAAAATAGACTTGATAATTTTGGATTTAATGCTCCCTGATATGAATGGATATGATGTTTGCAGAAAAGTATCTAAGGAATATAATATACCAATCATTATGCTTACAGCTAGAAATGATATTGTTGATAAAATATTAGGTCTCGAGTTAGGGGCTGATGATTATATAACCAAGCCTTTTGACATAAGAGAAGTAATGGCAAGAGTAAAAGCATGTTTAAGAAGAATGGATAGCCTCATAGAAACAAATAATGCAAATATAATCAAAATTTCTGAAGATATAAAAATAAATGAAGATAGTAGGGAAGTTTTTAAAGGAGGGCATATTATTAAATTAAAGCCTAAAGAATATGATCTCCTTTTAACCTTTGCTAAAAATAGAAATATAGTAATGTCTAGAGAAAAACTATTGGAAAAAATTTGGGGTTATGATTTTGAAGGGGATAGTAGAACTGTTGATGTTCATGTTCAAAGGCTTAGAAAAAAGTTGGAAAGTGAAAGTAGTGAATCCATTATTGAAACAATTTTTGGCGTTGGATATAAAATGGTTCAATCTATGAAAGGATAAAAAAATGAGATTTTCAATTAGATATAAATTTGCAATAGGACTTCTTGTTATCTTTTGTTTTGCTTTTAACTTTATGACTTTTTTTATAAGCAATATAGTGATGAAAAATAATCAAAATATTATAAAAGGTGAACTTTTAAGCTCTCAGAGGGATTTAAATATATATTGCAAGCAGTTTCTTGCGATAAATAATATAAAACCAAATGAGGATGATTTCAATATGCATGTAAATTTCATAGGAACAGCCATATCATTAAAGGTTAATAATAGAATTGTATTATATAGAAATGATGGCACGCTGCTTTTGGATACAGATTATGGAAAAGGAGATATTTATTCAGATATTGGTGACAGTATAGATGATGGCTTAGAGGATTTAAAGTCAGCTATAAAAGGAAAATCAGCATATAAAATTCTAAAAATAGATAAAACTTATAAAGTTATTTTTTCAGAACCGTTGTTTACGGAGGGAAATACATTAGGAATTTTGAGATATGAAAAAGATTATACAGAATTATTTGAAACTGGTAATGATTTGATATTCAAAATAAAAATATTTATGTTTTCTACATTTTTAATATTATTCATATTTTCATTCCTTCTTTCTACAAAAATAATTATTCCAATTATAAAACTAAACAGAAGTACAAAAGAGATTAGCGATGGTAACTTTGAGGCAAATGTATTCATAGGTTCTAATGATGAAATTGGTGAGCTTGGAGAAAGCTTTAATATAATGAAAGATAAAATAAAGGAGCAAATAGAAACAATAAAAAAGGATAGGGATGATTTAATTAAAATTGAAGGACACAGGAAAGTGTTTTTTGATAATGTAACACATGAAATGAAAACCCCATTAACCATAATTGATGGATATTCTCAGATAATTTTAGATGAGGGAAGCTCTGATAAAAAACTTATTAAAAAGGCAGCTTCTAAAATAAAAAAGGAATCAAATAAACTCCATCAAATGATTGCAGATATTTTAAATATGTCTAAATTAGAGTCAAAAAGAGAGAGGAGAGTTAAAGAAAAACTCGATATGTCCCTTGTTATAAAAAATATATGCGAGGATATGGGTGTTAAGGCCAAAAAATATGAGATTACAATAGAAAAAACTCTAGAGGAAGAAGTATATATTTTAGCAGAGAGGCATGACGTATGGAGAATGCTTATAAACATAATAGATAATTCTATAAAGTATGGAAATGTGAAATCTATTGTAAGAATAAATATGTTCGTAGAGGATGGATACTGCAATATTATTGTAGCGGATGAAGGAAAAGGCATAAGCGAAGAGGCAATAGAAAAAATATTTGAACCTTTTTACAGAGAAGATAAAGATTCATTAAACATGATACAAGGGAATGGACTTGGATTATCTATAGTTAAAGCAATAGTAGATAAGTATAAAGGTTTAATAAATATTGAAAGTAAAGACAATAATGGAACGACAGTGTATATAAAACTTCCTATGTATTTACAAGTTGGCAATAAGTTGATTAAATGATAGCAATATTTTAGATTTATTATTTCATTATAAGTTAGCTGTATTTGTATAAGCATGTAAATTAAAAATATAATTTTATTTTTGTTATATTTTTATTTGATGAAGGAAAGGACAGATGTAATAATGAAAAATAAAAAAATATTATTGATAATAGAAATTGCAATTCCAATTATAATATTAGGAGGAAGTTTTGAAATAGAGAGATATATTAGTGCACGAGTAGAAAAGTTTTCGAATAATATTGTAATAGTTAATGAAGATAATTCGGCATTAGGAGAAGATGACAAGCCTTTAGAAATAGTAAATAGACAATCGTATGGAAATGTAGAAGGTTTTTCAGAAAATTTTGGATTTATAGGTGATGATGAAGCTTTGGTTGGTATTGGATTAAGCCAAGAAGAGTTTTATAAAAAATATCCTAATGAATTTGATACAAGTAATGAAAAGGATGATAAACTTTTTGACGAGGCAAACGATGATATTTATGGCAATATATACAGATTAAAGCTTTCAACTTTAGAAAAAAAGCCATTGCCATTGGGTATAGAAGTGAGCAGTTTATGGTCCGATTTAGAACCCAATGTTAATAAGATAACTTACATTAAGGATAACAATTACTTAATATACGATTTAAAAAATGATTCAAGTACGGTTTACCAAAAAGCAAGTGACGTTAAGGAAGACATCGGAAATGTAAAAGGGAATTGGTCAAAGGACGGAAGTTATATAATAAGTTATTATGATGGTGATTTGGATTTATATAATGTTAAAGAGAAATCTTCAAAAAAGCTTAAAGTTAAAAGTGATAATTTATGGATTGGGACAATACCTAGTTTTTATAGTGAAAATGGAGAAAATATATATTTTATCGGTACACAAAATAAAAATAATGATTCAAGATACCAAAGAACAGGAATATTTAAAATAAACAGCAGTAGTCAAAAAATTGAAGAGGTTTTAGTATTACCGTATCGTGATACACAGAGTTCAGATTATAGTAAAGAAAGCGGCATACCATCAAATGACTATTCTATATTAGAGGAAGGTAAAAAAATAATATTAAATGCTACGATAGAAGGTAAAGATGGAACCTATATTTATGATGTAGACAGTAAGAAATTCTATAACGTGATTCCACATGTAAATACAGATGCAGAAGGTTCATATTGTTCAGCAATTTGGGTATCACCAGATAAGACAAAGGTGATTTACCTTAATAAGGAGTTAGAAGATGGTAAGAAGCAGTGGAATTTATATGCTGCTAAAATAAACGG
This sequence comes from Clostridium sp. DL-VIII, assembly GCF_000230835.1. Lineage (NCBI taxonomy): Bacteria > Bacillati > Bacillota > Clostridia > Eubacteriales > Clostridiaceae > Clostridium > Clostridium sp. DL-VIII. The sequence continues at coordinate 5,545,894 of NZ_CM001240.1, read as the reverse complement.
AAACAGCTTAACAAGTAAAATATGCATATATAGAGGTATTAATTTTCCAAGAACAATTTCTAATGCAGTCCAATGGAGTGGAGATAGTAAAAAAATATTATTTTTTTCAGGCAGTGAAAAGATAGAAAAAAATAATTTTGTTTTTACAGATAAGAATGAGGTCAATATTATTACATTTAAGTAGGATGAAGCTACGAATTATGTTACAACTGATACTAATGGTAACACTACATTAGATTCGGGTTAACTTGCTTTAGATTCAATAGCATAGGAGCAAGTTTATTTGTTCAATTTAAATAAAGTTATTTTTGAAACAAGTGTTTCATGTTCTCTAAATTGTTATTTTTGTAATAAAGATAATGCTTCTGCTGCAGCATCATGCTTTTGTAAAAGATGGAATTATGATTGTTTAATATCAAATTATAAGAAGCTTGTAGAAGATGTTATAAAATTAGGCGTACAAAAAATAATTATTTTAGGTGGAGATCCATTTTATAATCTATATGTGTCTGTAAAAGATATAGTGACTTATGCTAATGATGCTAATTTTTGTGGAAACATAAGTATATTTACAAATGGTTATTTTTTAGATAAAAATGTAATTGAGGAGTTAAGCAAATTTAAAAATATCAAAGTAAATATAAATTTCTTAGGGTATAATAAAATTGATTATAAGATGGTAACAAATCAAGAAAATATTTTTGATAAAGTTATTAATAATGTTTTATTAATGAAAAAATATAATATACCTATTTCAGGAACGATGTTAATTAATAGATATAGTGCTTCTAGAAGAGATAAAGATTCAAAGATTAGTAATTTAAATATTCCCATCGGAGAAAAGATTCTATATACAGATGAATTGTTATCAATTAATGCAATTAACGCACCTTATGATAGAATGATAGATGTAAATTATATTTCATACGAGATGTTAGCTAATGTAAATCCTTGTTTATATAGGCAATTATTTATTGCTTCAAATGGTAAAGTTTATGTTTGCCCATATCTTAGAGATTTTGAATTGGGAGATTTGAACACTAACACATTGCCCAAAATATTATCACAGAATTCATATAGGGAATATTGGTATATAAGTAAATCAAAAATAAAACCTTGTAATAAATGTAAATATCGTATTCAGTGTTTTGATTGTAGAGCTATCGAATATTCTGCTACAAAAAATCTTAAAAGTGAATTTTTTTGCAACATTGCAAAAAAAATAATGTAAAAGGGAGTTTTGGTGTGAATACAGATTGGATTACTAATAAAAAAAATATTGTGATCAAAATTTTGAGCTTATCAGCATTAGCAATTATTAGTTCATTAGCACTTAATATATTACCAATATTATCACGAATGATTATTGATAATGGTTTTCTTAAGAATGATGTAGCAATAATATATAGATGTGTAGTATTTATACTCATATTAAATATACTAAAAAGTTTAGCAAATTTGTGGATTAATATATCAATAAAATCTTTAGGGATTTCAGTGGCAGAAAATCTGAAAAAGAAAGTAGTATTAAAGGTATTTAACTCACCTTTAAATTTTTTCGATAAGATTAGCAATGGCGAATTATCTCAAAGAATTAATGAAGTGGATAGCATTTCATCATTGTTTACTCCACAATTAACCAATATTATTGTATCTATAATATCATCAATATTTGCTATAATAATGTCAATTCGTATTAGTCTATCTTTTGTAATTATATATATACTGGCATTCCCAATAATTGCGGTCGCATCTTATAGATTTTCAAAAAAATATAAAGCTGAAACAATAGAATTAATCAATCTCCAAACAAAATCAAATCAAGTTATGCTCGAAAGTATATCTGGAATTAATGAAGTTAAAGGTTTTAATCTTTCATCTCTTAAATTAAATCAAATCAATAATATAAATAAAGAAATATATTTAAAGGAAAGACGTCAAAATACTTTTTTTTCAATAAATAGTGAGATGTTAACCTTGATCAATGTGTTGGTTACAGTTAGTATTACTATAATTTTTACAGTATTATTTAGTAATGAAAAAGTATCTTTGGGGCAATATCTAGAAATTACCCAATATACTTCATTGGCTTTAACACCAGCACAATTAGCTTCAATGATATATACACTGTATCAACCAGCCAGTATATTAAAAAAGAGATTAGAGTTCTTTAATTCAGTGCAACAACAAGATATTTTAGAAGGAGAAAGTCTTAAATTAATAGATTCTATCGAATTTAAATCTGTATCTTTTTCTTATGAGAACAAGAAGGTACTTAATAATTTAAGTTTTAAGGTAAATAAATCAAATAAATTTCTAATTTGCGGACCTAATGGTAGCGGGAAAACAACAATAACAAAATTATTATTGAGATTTTATGATAATATACAAGGCCTTATAATATTTAATAATCAAGATTATAGGAGATATTCAATAGAGAGTATTAGAAAGCAGATAGCAATAGTATTTCAGGATACATTTTTATTTAATGGATCTTTATATGATAACATTGCATGCGGAAATGATGACATCACAGATTATGATATCAAAGAAGCTATTGAAAAAACTGGGTTGCTAGATAATTTGAATATTAAATCTTATGATGATTTGCTATCTCTACCAATTTTAGAAGGAGGAAAAAATTTATCTGGTGGACAGAAAAAAATGATATCTCTTGTAAGAACATTAGTAAGAAAGCCAAGTGTTATCATATTAGATGAGCCAACGACATTTTTAGATAGTAAAGCGAAAAAAGATATTATTAATTATATTGCAAAAGAGCATAGCGAGATCTTAATTGTAATATCACATGATGAAGATCTATTTCAATATTTAGATAAAAAGATTCAATTGGGGAATAAATAATATGTGTTCAAAGTCAAGAAAATCGGTCAAAGAACAAAAATAGAGGTGGATACTTAGCATATAATTTGTAAAGTTGATGCTCTGCAAAACAGCTTCAAGTGCTAGATAGAGTATTTATAATATGAATTACTTACATTAATCAATAAAAGGATGGTAACTGATAATAAGTTTCAAAGGAACCGCTTCGCCTAATCATTAAACATACAAATATTTTTATTTAGCTCAAATATTTGTTTATGAGATTATATTTCTTGTAAGTCTCATAAAATATCATTAATACCTACGTTTTTATTAGAATGAAAGATTCTATTATAAAAAATATTCTATTAAAATGCCTAAAAAAATTTAAAAAATATATTGCATAATGAAGAAAAAAGTGTTATCATGAAAACGTAGTCAAGGAGGGGCGCTAGTGAAGAGCCCTAAGTAGACTATAATAAAATAATAATATCTAGCATGTTACTGATTCGATCAGGCATAAGCATAGAGAAGTAAAATGATGTAATATTTGTTCGTTATATCACATATTTTTGTACAGTTTTTATAGGGTATTATCATATTTTTATGATTTAATTTAATGTACAAATAGTGTGACGAAATCCGGATATATGTATTTTGTTTTATTTCCAAATGCTTAGGCCTTTTGTTTTTGTAACAAATAAAAAATAGGAGGTATAGAAATGGTAGGAATTATTCTTGCTAGTCACGGAGAATTTGCTAACGGTATCTTGCAATCTGGTAAGATGATTTTTGGAGAACAAGAAAACGTAAAAGCTGTTACGCTTATGCCTAGCGAAGGACCTGATGATCTTAGAGCAAAAGTGAAAGACGCAATTGCATCCTTTGACAACCAAGATGAGGTTTTAATCTTAGTTGATCTTTGGGGTGGTACACCATTCAACCAAGCGAATACTTTATTTGAAGAACACAAAGATAAGTGGGCAATCGTAGCTGGTATGAATTTACCAATGCTTATTGAAGCTTATGGTGCACGTCTTTCAATGGAATCTGCACATGAAATTGCAGCTTATATCTTAAATGCAGGTAGAGAAGGAGTTAAAGTTAAGCCAGAAAGCTTGGAACCAGTAGTTACTGGTAAATCTGCAGAAGCGGGAGCAGGGCAGTCTAATGCAGGTGCACCTGGATCATTCGAATATGTTTTAGCTCGTATTGATTCTCGTTTACTTCATGGGCAAGTAGCAACTGCTTGGACAAAAACTGTAAATCCTACACGAATTATTGTCGTGTCAGATGATGTATCTAGAGATGAGCTTCGTAAGAATTTAATCACACAAGCATCTCCTCCAGGGGTTAAGGCTCATGTTGTTCCAGTTGATCACATGATTAAACTTGCAAAAGATGATAAGCATTTTGGAGGGCAACGTGCAATGCTTCTTTTTGAAAATCCAAAAGATGTACTTAGAGCTGTAGAAGGCGGAATACCACTAAAAACAATCAATGTTGGTTCAATGGCTCACTCTATAGGTAAGGTACAACCAAGCAAAGTGCTTGCATTCAATCAAGAAGATATCGATATATTTAATAAGCTTAAAAAAGCTGGACTTACTTTTGATGTGCGTAAAGTACCAAATGATTCAAAAGCAAATATGGACGAAATACTTAAAAAGGCACAAGAGGAATTAAACAAATTAAAATAATCTAATTATTTAGAGAAAAAGGAGGATTAATAATCATGACTTTAAATATAGTTCAAATTATATTAGTCATCATTGTAGCATTTCTAGCTGGTGTAGAAGGTATCTTAGATGAATTCCATTTCCATCAGCCAGTAATTGCTTGTACATTAATTGGCTTAGTTACAGGTAATTTAGTACCATGTTTAATCTTAGGCGGTACTCTTCAAATGATTGCCTTAGGTTGGGCAAATATCGGTGCAGCCGTAGCACCAGATGCAGCGCTCGCATCTGTTGCATCCGCAATTATTTTAGTTCTTGGAGGTCAAGGTCAAGCAGGAGTTGCTTCAGCAATCGCTATTGCTGTTCCTCTAGCAGTTGCAGGACTATTATTAACAATTATTTGTCGTACAATAACTACAGCGTTTGTACACTTTATGGACGCCGCTGCTAAAGAAGGAAATATTGGAGCTATTGAATTTTGGCAAATCGCTGGTATTTGTTTACAAGGTATACGTATTGCAATTCCAGCAGCTTTGATTTTAGCAATTGGAGCTGGTCCAATTCAAGGATTACTTGCTGCTATGCCTACTTGGTTAACAGATGGTTTAGCAATCGGTGGTGGAATGGTTGTAGCTGTTGGTTATGCAATGGTAATCAATATGATGGCTACAAAAGAAGTATGGCCATTCTTTGCAATTGGTTTTGTATTAGCAACTGTTTCACAAATTACACTTATCGGACTTGGTGCAATAGGTATAGCTTTAGCACTTCTTTACCTAGCACTTAGCAAACAAGGTGGTTCAGGTAATGGTGGAAGTTCAAATACTGGTGATCCTTTAGGGGATCTTATCGATAGATACTAAGAAGGGAGAGAGACGAAAATGGCAAAAGAATTAAAATTAACAAAAAGAGATCGTATTTCTGTTTGGTTCCGTTCATTTTTCCTTCAAGGTTCTTGGAACTATGAAAGAATGCAAAACGGTGGTTGGGCATTTACAATGATTCCTGCAATCAAAAAATTATATAAGACTAAAGAAGAAAGAGCTGCAGCGCTAGAACGTCACTTAGAGTTCTTTAACACTCACCCATATGTAGCTTCACCAATTATTGGTGTAACATTAGCGTTGGAAGAAGAACGTGCAAATGGTGCACCAATCGATGACGTAACTATTCAAGGTGTTAAAATTGGTATGATGGGACCTTTAGCAGGTATTGGAGATCCAGTTTTCTGGTTTACAGTTAAGCCAATTTTAGGAGCATTAGCTGCTTCTCTTGCTATGAGCGGAAATGTACTTGGACCAATTCTTTATTTCATAGCTTGGAATATCATTCGTATGGGATTCATGTGGTATACACAAGAATTTGGTTACAAAGCAGGTTCTCGTATTACTGATGACTTGTCAGGTGGTGTATTACAAGATATTACAAAAGGAGCATCAATCCTTGGTATGTTCATTCTAGGATCGTTAGTTAACAGATGGGTATCTGTTAAATTTGCACCAGTAGTATCATCAGTTAAGTTAAGTGATGGTGCATTCATTGATTGGAGCAAACTTCCTGACGGAGCACAAGGTATTCAACAAGCTCTACAGCAACAAGCATCTGGTATGTCATTAATTGATCATAAGATTACAACACTACAAAATAACTTGGATTCATTAATTCCTGGACTTGCAGGATTAATAATTACACTTATTTGTATGTGGTTGCTTAAGAGGAAAGTATCACCAATTATCATTATCCTTGGATTATTTGTAATTGGTATTGTTGCTCATTTAATCGGATTAATGTAACAATTTTTTTACTTAGCCTAGGCTTTTTAGCCTGGGCTTTTGTTAACATATTAATGGTGTTACTTTTATTAGGCTTTCGAATAATTGATAAAAACATGCAAAAAATATATAATAAAAATAAATGTGTGTATAAGTAGAAAAGAGGTAGATCGGATGGTTCAGTCACTTAATACAAAGGTGGATCTAACAATTGAGGCAACAGCTTTTACGGGCCTTTCAGAATATGGCAAAATTATGATCGGTGACAAAGGCTTTGAGTTCTATAATTCTCGTGATTATCGTAAATTTATTCAAATTCCTTGGGAAGAGGTTGACTATGTAATTGCATCCGTATTATTTAAAGGAAAATGGATTCCACGATATGCAATCCGAACGAAGAAAAATGGTACGTATACTTTTTCTTCTAAAGAAGCCAAAAAAGTACTTCGTGCAGTTCGAAATTATGTTGATCCAAAGCGTATGGTTTATTCATTAAGCTTTTTTGATGTGGTAAAACGAGCGGTGAAATCGGTATTTAAGAAAAGTTGATGTATTAAAGAAATTATAATTAAATTATGTAAAAAGCAATTTGATTTTGGCTCGTAGTCAAGAAAGTATTAATTAGATAAGTGAAGATCTTCGTATGAATAATTTTAAAATAAGACTAGGTTAGTATTAATATTAATCTAGTTTTTTCATTAAACAAAAAAATTAAGGAACTTGCTTTTTTCTGTAGCAAGTTCATTTTTCTCGATAATATACAAACTAAAATTTTCTATCATAATTCTCATAGGTTTTTATGATTAATAATTTTTATTTTATGTCTAAAAAATGTTTTATGATATAATCAAAATATATAAAAATGACAAATTAAATCTAATTTAGAATAGATGTGTTATTTGGTGGAACTGCGTATAGTGTTAGTTTAATTAAATTTGTAAAGGAGCAAAAATAAAAATATGATTATTATATTTGAAACATTTATGCATTATAGGTGCGTTATTGGACCCGCCTAAAATTTAGTTGTTTATTAATACTATAGATACTTTTGGCTATAAATAGCTATAGAATAATTTTTTATTATGAGGTAGTATGAGATGAAAATGTTTGCGCAAGAAAAAGTATATAAGTTATTACAAGATTTATATAAAGATGGAAAAGGAAAAGTTACAACATCAGAATTGGCTGATAAATTATCTATAAGCAGACAAGTTGCTAGTCATTATCTAAATAGATTGAGCGAAGAGAAGAAAGTAGTAAAAATTAAAACTAAGCCTGTATATTGGAAGATAAATATAGAAGATAAAAAAGAAAGTATTAAAGTAACAAATGTATTTGAAAACTTTATTGGATATAATGGCAGCCAAAGAAAAATGGTAGAGTCCTGTATAGCAGCAGTTAAGTACCCACCAAATGGATTGAGTATACTTTTAACAGGCAAGAGTGGAGTAGGTAAGAGTTTTTTAGCTAATCTTATATATAAATATTCGAAAGAAGAAGGCATAATACCTGATGACGCTCCTTTTGTTATATTAAATTGTGCAGATTATGCAAATAATCCAGAATTATTGTCATCGATTTTATTTGGACATAAAAAAGGAGCATTTACTGGAGCAAACGAAAATAAAGATGGAATAATACAAGCAGCAAATGGAGGATTCTTATTTTTAGATGAGGTACATAGATTATCTAGTGAGAATCAAGAAAAGCTATTTTTATTTATAGATTCAGGAAAGTATAAACCTGTAGGAGAGAATAAGGTATGGAGGACCTCGAAAGTTAGATTTATTTTTGCAACTACAGAAAATCCGGATGATGTGCTATTAGATACTTTAAAAAGAAGAATTCAAGTAAGTTTAAATATAAGTAGTTTTAAAGAGAGACCTTTAATAGAGAAAGTTCAATTGATTATAAGCGCTTACCATGATGAAGCAATAAGGATAAAAAAGAACTTAATATTGAGAGGAAACGTTATTTCTAAAATTATATCAGAAAATTTTGAAGGAAATATGGGAAAAATAAAAAATATAGCAAAGTTAAGTTGCGCTGAAGAGTATAGAAGACAAGAAAAACAAGATAAGATAATTATAAATGTTGAGTCATTAGAATTTGGAATTAAAATTAGCGAAGAAGAAGAATCTAAATATGGTGATATTGAAATATACTGGGACAAACCATATTTTATAAATAATATAATTGATGAAGATTTAAAATACTTCTTTATAAATATTTTTCAAAAAATTATAAGTTCTGAAAATAATGTGAATGAAATTGAGAAAATTAGAATTAATTTGCATAAGCTGAGTAAATTAATTATAAATAATGAATATACGTATTCATCTGATATTGAATATATTAGAAATAAGTTCATATCATTATGGGACAAAATAATAATTGATAAGTATGGATTAGTGAATAGTAAAATAATTACGAATGATGTATTTAGTATATATGTATATTTGCAAAAAAATATTTATATTAATATTGAAGGAGAGGAGGAAGTATATTCAATATTAAACAAGCATTTTCATAGAGCCCTCTATATATCTAATAGATTTTTAGAGTTAAGTGAAGATAAGATGAATTTTAGTAATAAGATTTTTAAAATAATATTATGTATTTTATTGAGTGATTATATAAATGAAAAGATTACATTAAAGGGTCTGTTGCTGGCTCATGGTAAAAGTACAGCAAGTAGTATTCAATCAGTGGCTAATAAAATATATGAAAATTATATTTTTGAGGCTATTGATATGCCTATAGAAACTACAGTGTCAGAAATAGTTAATGAAACAAAAAAATTCATAAAAAATCAAGATACGTCTAAAGGATTAATACTATTAGTTGATACAGGTTCCTTAAGTAAAATGTATAGTTCTATAAAAAATGAAATTGAAGGGGAATTATTAATTATTAATAACCTAACAACATCAATAGCATTAGATATAGGAAATAAAATGATTCAAAATATTATGTTTAAAGATATAGCTCAAAAAGCAGATGAGAATTATAAAATATCAACGCAATATTTTGAGGGATTTTCACAAAATAAAAATATTATCATTTCTTGTATGTCTGGGATAGGAGTCTCAGAACAAATTAAGTGTATAATGAAAAGATATCTAAAATCAGATGAGTTAGATATTTTAGTTGTTGAGTATAGGGAGATAAAACAAACTGTTAAGGATGGATCTATAAAGAAGATAAGTAATACAAAGCTTATAATATCAACGATTGATTTACCAAAGTCAATATTGATACCAAGTATAAATATATACGATATATTAGATGTGAGTGGTATGAAAAAATTGTATAGGAATTTAACACCATATATAAATAAAAATGATTTTGATGAGATGATGGAAGAATTATTGAAGTTTTTCTCAAAAGAAGGTGTTGCTGAAAAGTTAACTCTTTTGAATTCTAATGTTGTTATTAAAGAGGTTGAAAAGGTAGTAGTAAAATATAGTGATTATTATAATATTAATTTTGATGGAAAGTTTAAGTTGAATTTATATATGCATATTTCTCTTATGATAGAAAGAATATTATTATCAAATAGAGATTCTATAGAATATGAATTGGGAGATTTAGATGAAAAAGAAGAAGAATTCTTTATATTAACAAAAAGTTTCTTCCAACACATCGAGATGAAATTTAATATTATATTAGATAATTATGAAATATCTTTATTGTATGAAATATGTAAACAATATATATAACAGATCTGAATAAAAGTAATTTGCGAAGTGTCTAATTTATTGGACACTTCGATTTTTTTTATACGCCATAAATAAAATCTATTGAATTTTAAAGGATTACACATACTTTAAAAAAATTTCACTTAATTGGCATGGAAATTGCTAAAGATATTTATAGAATATTGAAAGGAGATTATACATGAGAAAGATTTTAGTGGCAACACATGGGTATTATGCAAATGGTATAAAAAGTAGTTTGGAAATTCTAACTGGGATTCATGATAATATCACAACTATAAATGCTTACGTTAGTGATGATAATGTAGATGAAAAGTTAAAAGAGTTTTTTGAAACTATAAGTATTGAAGATGAGGTTGTTATATTTACAGATTTATACGGAGGGAGTGTTAATCAAAAAGTTACAGGATTTAGTAAAGATAAGAATGTTTTTATAGTAGCAGGTTTTAATTTATCAATGGTTATAGAAACTTTTTTGTATACAGGAAATTTAACTAAAGATAAAATAAATGAATTAATAGCAGCAAATCGTAATGAAATGAAATTGGTAGAAATTAAAGCAAATGATGAAGATGAAAAAAATGACTTTTTTTGTTAGACGTACAAGAAACAATTATGTGAGGAGAGATAGGTATGATAGTATCACTAAGAATTGATGAAAGATTAATACATGGACAAGTAGCGATGACTTGGAGTAAATCATTACAGATTGATGGAATAATCGTCGCTAATGATGAAACTGCTAACAATGATATACAAAAAATGACTTTAAAAATGGCTGTACCATCTGGAATAAAGTGTATTATTAAAACTGTTGAGAATGCAAAAGAATTATTAAGAAATCCAAAAGGAAAAAACATGAGGCTGATGGTATTAACCAAAACTGTTAAAGATGCTGTTAGTATAGCGGAAGAGTTTAGTGATATAGAATTTGTTAATGTTGGAAATGTAGGTAAGATGATTTCAGAAGAAAAGACTGTAATCACCAAAGAAGTTTCATTAACTGTAGAAGAGATAAAAGCAATGAAAGAACTGGTTGAGTTATATCCAGAAACAATATTTCAGGCAACTCCTGCTATGGAGAAACATCTAGCCAGAAATATAATGAAAAATAAATAAAAATATATAGAAAAGAGGTAAAGTGATATGTATGAAGCTTTTGTAGTAGCACTATCAGTTTTTGTTGGTGTTGCAGGACATGAATTATTAGGTATGGCCATGCTTAGCAGACCAATAGTTGTAGCTCCGCTAGTAGGACTTTTACTTGGAGATTTTCAAACAGGATTGATAATAGGAGCATCTTTGGAAACAATTTTTATGGGAGTAGTAAATGTAGGAATTTCAAGTTCAGCAGAACCTTCTTTAGCAGCAGGTTTAGCAGCAGCATTTGCTATAAAAATGGGAAGCAATGCAGATGCAGCGATTCCTTTAGCTTATCCAATAGCAATACTAGGTTTGCAATTAATGAATATGATTTTTTCATTTGTATGTGGACCTATTGCACCAAAATTTGTACAACTTGCTAAAGAAGGAAAGGATAAAGAAATAACAAGATTACATTATGGATTATGGTTTCTACATTATGGGCTATATGCATTAATACCATTTTCTGCAATGTTATTTGGATCTGCTGTAGTAGAAAGCATTTTGAAAAACATACCAGGAGTAATAATGAACGGATTATCAGTAGCAGGAAATTTATTACCAGCAGTAGGAATGGCAATGTTGCTTAAAATGTTATGGTCAAAAGAGGTTGGAATATTTTTCTTTGTAGGAGTAGTCTGTATAGCGTATTTAAAATTACCATTAATAGCAGTTGCTGTTATTGCTGCAATAATAGCACTTGTAAATGCACAAAGAGATATGCAAGTGAATAAAAGTAAGTTAGCAATAAGTAATGTTGGTCATAATACGGAAGTAATAGATGAAGAGGAAGAATTTTTTAATTAGATAAAAAGGAGGAGTATAGATGAAATTGACTAAAAATTTGTCAAAAGAAGAAAAAAAGCTTATAAGGAAAATGTTTTGGAGATCAGGAACTATGTATACTTCAGTTAACCCTGTAACTATGGGGGGAGCAGGATTTTGCTACTCAATGATGCCATTTATTAACGAGTTTTATAAAGATGATGAAGAAAAAAGGCGTAAAGCTTTAGAACGACATACAACTTATTTTAGTACAACTATACCGATGAGTTCCTTTGTTATGGGGATAGCTGGATCAATGGAAAAAGAGAACAGTGAAAAGGGTGATTTTGAAGAAAGTTCTATAAATTCAATTAAGTTAAGTTTAATGGGACCTCTAGCAGGAATAGGGGATTCATTGTTTTGGGGAGTATGGAGAGTTGTAACTGCTGGATTAGCAATTGGACTGGCTAATTCCGGAAATATATTAGCGCCAATTATATTTTTATTAGCATTTAATATACCAAATTATTTAATGAGATATTATGGAGCGTTTATTGGATATTCTTTAGGAGCTAAATATATAGAACAATTATATAAAGGCGGTTTGTTAAATATTCTTTCAAAAGCTGCAAGCATTGTTGGAATTATAATGGTAGGGGCAATGACAAGCCAGATGGTTATCTTTAAGACTATTTTAAAATTTAGTTTGAATGGTCAATCTATAATGAATGTACAACAGATATTAGATAGTATTTTTGTTGGCATTGTGCCATTGTTAATCGTATTTGGATGCTTTAAATTATTAGATAAAAAAGTAAGTGTAATAAAAATAATACTATTTATAATAATTTTAGGCTTAATCTTATCATTAGCAGGAATTTGTTAATTTAAACAGGAGATTATTATGCAATATAGTAGTATTAAAAATATTATATATAAAAATAAAAATGAATATTTTAATATTTGTATAAAAGATGGAGTATATTTTAGTGACTTAGAAGAAAGTTATTATTCAAAAAAACTACCAGATGAAAGTTTTTCGTATGATGTTTCAAATAATAAGTCAATTGCAAATATTGACGAGTTTGGAACTATTAAGAGCTTGTCATTTTATCATGGCTGCTATTATTGTGACGATATTCCTGGAGTATGGGTTGCAAAAGATTTTACCCAGAGTAATAATTTTTATTTTGAGGTAAAAGTAGAAGATAAAGTCATAAAACTTAATAAAAATAATGTCTATGTAGAATCTGATCTTGTGGATAATTTATTTCCAAGGGTAGTTCATATTAATAAAAATTATAGAGCAACAGTACTGTCTGTTGCTCCTATATCTAAATCAGGAAAAAGGTTGAGTTTGATAATATATGGATTATATTTTGAAAATATTTCAGATAGAGAAATGAATGTCGAGATTATAATGCCTAAAAGATATAATAAGAAATATTCAGATGTAAGGTATGTTTCAATAGATATAGCCAATAATAAAGGATATTCGAAATCTTATAGCTATAAAATAAAAGCCAAGGATGGTGTTTGGCTTCCAGTTGTTTTTTATCTTCCAGGAAATTATGAAGATTTTAAATTAGTGAGGGAAAAAGGGGCATTGCATTGGATAAATGAGACCTATGATTATTTTAAAGGGTTAACTGGAAACCTTATTATGGATAAAGATAAATTAACTCAACTGATTTATGAAAGAGCCGTCATACAATCGTTATGTGCTATTGGTATGAATGATAAAGATCACATAATAGGCTCAAATTGGGGAACATATCCAGTATTAAAAAGAATATGGAATAAAGATATGTATTACTCGATGTTACCATTTTCAATTTTAGAGCCTGAATTTTATAAAAAAGGGATACTGTGGTTTTCAAAGTATGGTATAAGACCTAAAGGAAGTAAATATGAAGGTGGAATAAAGCACTCAATTACTAATTCATTAAGTTCAATTATGATGGCAGGATTGTATTACGAGTCAACAGATGATAAAGATTTCTTTTTGAGAAATAAAGATTTATTTTATAAATTTATATATATATTAGATGAAACATTAAATTTGAAAACTAATGATAACATAAATCTACTACCGTCAATATGGATATCTGATGCTTTTTCATTAGGAGAATATCATACGGGTTCTAATGTATTTGTGTGGAAAGTACTTAAATCATTTTCTAGAATATGTATGGATGTTTTTAATGAATTCACTTTAAGTAAAAAATACAATAAATATGCAGATAAGTTAAAAGAAGATATTGAAAAATATATGACCTATAGTGGAGTGTATGGCAAGCAATATGTTGAAGGAATAGGAGCTTTAAGTGGTATTAACAAGCTTAAGTATCCTGTAGAAAAATATAAAAAGGAATTTTGGGATGAAGGAATTGATTTCTTATATGACGTAAATGATGGAGAGAATATAAATTTATTAATGCATGATGGAGAAGAATCAGATACTACTTTAATTCCTTATTATGGGTATAAAAAATATGATGATGAAATATTAAGAAATTATGAGAAATTTTCTGCTAGTGATAATAATCCAACATATTCTTGCTTAAGCAGAGGTATTAAATGGGGAAATAAATCTGGAGCTACATTTCCAGGGTATATTACATTTTTATGTGCTTCTGTAAATCATGATAGTATGAGCGGTAACAATGGATATATGACTGAACTTAAGAGATTAATAGATTTAGATGGATCTTGGTGGTGGTGGCCGTATAAGTTAAATAGTAAGACAGGAAATGTGGAGAGAATGAACGAATGTGGAAAGTGTTCATGGGGATCTGGAGTTTTTTCCACTATTTTCATAACACAGTTTTTAGGAGTTAACTATGATGCACCAACTAAAACTTTATTATTTAGACCATTTTCACCTTCAAGCAATTTTCACTGGGAAAATGCTAAATTTGGATACAGCAGCTTTCATTTAAAATATTGTATAGATAATAATTCAACAGAGATATCAGTAACCAACAATAATAATTACAGTATTACTTTAGAAGCAGAAATAATAGGAAGCGGACTTCCAACTATATGTAAAACTGGTGAAAAACTAAATTATTCAAGAGGAAAGTTTTTGAATAATGAAACTGTATTAGTAAAGAAAGAATTATTACCTTATGAAGAAATTGAAATAATATTAAAATAGAAGAGGTGAAATTATATGAATTTATTAGATAACATAACTATATTTAATAATGAGAGGTCTAGAGCCATAACTCCTGAAAATCCAACAGGAGAAAAGGGAAGAGCTTGTATGGCTGATAGCTGTCTTGGAAAAGGCAGAAAGGGAAAATCTAACATAAAGCTTCCGATGAATGAAGAAACCGTAATAGCTGATATAGAAGGTCCAGGAATAATAAAGCATATGTGGATGACTATTAGAGATAGAACTGAAAAAGGAGCATTTGTATTAAGAGATGTAGTGCTTAGAATATATTGGGATGGATGTAAAGTGCCTGCAGTTGAAGCGCCTATTGGAGATTTTTTTTGTAACGGATTCGGTGAAAGATGTGATATAGCTTCTCTTCCTATCGTAGTATGTCCTAATGGAGGATTTAACTCTTATTTTAGAATGCCATTTAAAAAAAGAGCTAAAGTTACTATAATAAATCAACATCCAAAAGATATAACAGCTTTTTTTTATACAATAAATTATTCGTTGGTTGACGAGATTGATAATGATTCTTTGTATTTCCATGCAGTATGGAATAGAGAAAAAATTACTAGATTGCAGGAAGATTATACTATACTTGAAAAAATAAAAGGTAAAGGATGTTATGTAGGAACATATATAGCTCTTACAGCATTAGAAAGATATTGGTGGGGAGAGGGAGAATTTAAATTTTATATAGATGGAGACGAGCAATATCCAACAATATCATCTACTGGATCAGAAGATTATTTTGGAGGAGCATGGGCATTTCATCAACTAGATAAAATGGGAAGACCATCTGCCAAAAACTATTCGACTTTATTTTTAGGGTATCCATATCAGTCTCACAGGGATCCTTCAAGAGACAGATTTGAAACCGGAAAATTAAATGCAGTTCATGCTTTTGGAGACGATTCACTACCTAGACATGGATTATATAGATGGCATATTCTAGATCCAATTATATTTTTTGAAGATATAAAAGTTCAACTTCAACAAATAGGAAATGATGATTTGGAATTATTTGAACGTCAAGATGATATTGCCAGTGTTGCATATTGGTATCAAGATTCTCCAGAAGGCATTTTTAGAAAGTTTCAAGGTAGAAGAGATAGAATTCCTAGATAAATATTGAACTTTAATAATGGGGAGGAAATTAATTATGAAGAGTGTAGTTTGTATGGGTGAAGCATTAATAGATTTTATACCAATCAATGCAAGAAAAAATTTAAAGTTAGTAGAAGAGTTTGTAAAAAAGCCTGGTGGAGCACCAGCTAATGTGTCTGCCGCTATATCAAAATTAGGAGGAAAAGCATACTTTTTAGGATCTGTTGGTGATGATTCGTTTGGAGATTTTTTAAAGGATAAATTTATATGTAACAATATAAATTCGGAATTTATGTATAAATTAAAAAATAAAAAAACTACTGTTGCGTTTGTATCACTAACCGAGGAGGGAGAAAGAGATTTCGAGTTTATACGAGGTGCCGACGAATTTCTAAATTATGAATTAATAAAAGACGAATTAATCGATTTTGATTTATATCATTTTGGGAGTGCTACGGCTTTTTTGGGAGGATATCTAGAAGATAGTTACTATAAATTGAAACGATATGCATTAGATAACAATAAAATCATTTCTTTTGATGCAAATTACAGAGAAGATTTATTCAAAAATAATAAACCTAAGTTTATAAAAGGATGTTTAGACTTTATAAAAGATAGTGATATAGTAAAGTTAAGCGAAGAAGAAGCTTATTTGATTAGTGAAAAAAAAGATATTGAGAATGCAGCAGATTATATATATAAATTAGGGTGTAAAAACTTAATTATTACTTTAGGTAGGAGAGGTGCAATGCTGATAAATAATGAAAAAAGAATTATAATACCATCACATGAAGTAAAGATGGTAGACTCAACAGGAGCTGGAGATGCTTTTATAGGAGCAGTAATTGCTCAGATATTAAATGATAAAAAGAATATAGAAGAAGTTATAAAATTAGCAAATTTAGTTGGAGCTATTACTACAACACGAGTTGGAGGGTTTGAATCTATACCTGATTGGACAGAAGTCAATAACTATATAAAAGATAACAATTTATAAATGTCTTTTACTACTAAAGGAGTATTAGAGAACATAATAAAAGCCACCCGCTGTTTGCGGGTGGTTACTTACATATAAAGTAATATCACTGATTTATAAAAGTAACCTCTAATGGATTTTTATCAACTAATCTTGAATAAGTATATTTAGGATATCCCACCATAATAGCACCAGTGATTTTCTTATTTTCAGGGATGTTAAATAATTTAAGTAATGGGGAATTATCTTTCATAGCAATTCTTTCAAACATCCCAGCCCAACATGAGCCTAAGCCTAGTGTTGGTGCATATAACTCCAAATATGTTAATGAAAGAATTGAATTTTCTCTTCCTCGTGGAAAGTTTGAATCAGCAGTTGCTAGGACAAGACTGGATGCTCCACGCAAAATTGTATCAATTCCTTTTTCACGGTATGGTTTTGTAAATTCGCTCGATACATTAACCTTTTCAAATTCTTCAATAACAATTTTAACAGCTTTATCAAGTATCTTTCTATCATCTATGATAGTATAAGATATTCCTTGAAGATTATGTCCACTAGGAGCAAAATGTGCAATATTCACAAGATCTATTAATTTTTCTCTTGGGACAGGAGTTTCTTTATATGAGCGGATTGAACGCCTTGAACGAAGGAAGTGTTCTGCCTCTTCAGGGCTTAGTTTTGGAAATTTTTTTGAGCTGGTTTGATTGGCTAATGGTGTTTTTATATTATCAATTGCTTCCCGTGGACATATGGCCACACAATGACCGCAGGAAATACACTCTTCACCGCAAATTTCTTTAGGTCCATTTTCACTAAGTTCTAATACACGTTCTGGGCACTCATTTACGCACAAACCACATTTAATACATTTATCTTGATTTACAGTTATTAAATTCATTTTTATCTTCTCCTTTAATTTAAACATATTCCTTTAAGTAATAAGATTTATTTAATAGTATTATCGTATTAAAGATATCTATAATATGCTTAACAATACAAAATTAATGAAAGTAAATTCTTTTTAATCCATTATACAATTAAAGAATTCTTTTAAATAGATGATAAATTATCATAGGATAAATAATCACAGCAGTATTATCATTATTAGCAGTAAATAATTTTTTAGGAATATGAGTTTGTTATTTTTTTGATTATATCTTAAAGTATTTTACAAATTACTGATGAGTTGGTTGATTTTTAGAGACAAATACACTTGAAGATTTAGCACGATCGTCTCTATTTAAAAGATTGTTAGTGATTAAATAATAAACACCTGCTAGTAAAAGTACGCTGCAGCTTGCAATTGTAATTCCAATAACACCAAATGAGTGATATACAGAGGTACTTATCCATGAGCCAAGGGATCCACCTAAGTAATATCCAACCATATAGAGGGAATTTAATCTACTATGATTTTGGAGACTAAGCTTATAAATCCTTCCTTGATTTAAAGACATATTCATCCTTGAACCAACATCTAAAGTAAATGTTACAAGAATTATAATTATGAGTTTAGACCAGCCTATACCTAAGATTAAAAAAGAGACAAACATTATAGCTAAAGCAAAAAGGTTCCATAAGCTTACTTTTTTGCTATTTGTAAGTTTTCCTGAAAATCCAGCAGCTAACGCACCTGCTATACCTAAAAATCCAAAGAGTCCGACTATTGCACTTCCATAATTATAAGGAGAACCTTCTAAAATAAAAGACAATGAAACCCAGAAAATATTAAAGGCACAAAAGGCAGCAGCACCAAAAACTATTGTTTCTCTTAATACTTTTTCTTTTTTTAATAATGGAGGTAAAGATAATATGATATTTTTATAGGAACTTTCCTTTTCTACATTATCCTTTGGAAGAGAATAAAATAAATATACTGCAAAAATTAATAAAACTATTGCCGCAAATTCATGTACTCCTCTCCAACCAATTAATTGGCCTAGAACTCCACCTAGTACTCTTCCGAGTAAAACTCCAAGAAATACTCCGGTTAATAAGTGACCAACTATTATACCTCGTTTTTCTGACGAGATATTTGATGAAACAAATGGGATTATAAGTTGCGCTGAAACACTTGAAATCCCCATAAAAAAGCCTACAACTACTATTAAATTAAAGGTAGAGACTAAAGTCATTAAATATAATAATATAGCTGAACAAATAATACTTAAAATTATTAATTGCTTTCTACTATACCTGTCTCCTAGTGGAACAATAAACAACAATCCCATTGTATAGCCTATCTGTATAGCTGTTATAAGTTTACCAGATGCTGAAGCAGGTATAAAAAAATCATTGGAAATATTGGTTAATAAAACTTGATCGTAGTACAAATTAGCTATTATAATTGCACAAATAATTGATAAAATTAATAATAATTTGGGCTCAACACTAAAAACTGTGCTTGACATAAAATAATTATAAAATTAAATGAAAAATGCATTCAAATTCCTGTATTCTATAAGTGACTAATCCAATAGAATTGAAGGAGTTTAAATGCAATTACAGGATATCACTAATATATTAAATTTACAAGGAATAAATGTTATCAATTTTATCTATGGTTTTGAAGATAGAATTTGTATTGAAATCCAACCTACAGAATATACTCAACCTTGTCCGTGCTGTAAGAGTTTTAAAATAATAAGACGAGGCTCATCTGGAATTAGAAGAGTAAGGCATCTTCCTATATTTCAAAACGAGGTAATATTAAAGGTTCCTAAAATAAGAATGTCCTGTAAGGATTGTAATGCCTCTTTTTCATGGCAATATTCATTCCTGACTGGAAAGAGTCGTTATACTAATGAATTTCAAGAGTTTATTGCAACTAAAGTACCAGGAGCAACGGTTATTCACTGTGCTAGAACATTGAAAATACCATATTCTACAGTTGAAAGAATATATAAAAATTATATTGACTATGTTGTTCCACAATTGCAAGCAAAAGTTATATTAGAAAGTTCTAACACTAACAAGCTTATAACTTGGAATGGATGATTTTGCTATAAGGAAAGGACATAGTTATAATACTGGAATTCATGACCTTCGTAACGGAACATTACTTGAAATAATTCCAGGAAGAAAACTTGAAGAGCTTAGAAGTCATAAGACTGTAAATCCAGAACTTTTTGAGCTCCGACCTTTTGCTATAGTAATGGATTTGGCTCCATATTATCACACATTTGCAAAAGAAGTATACCCAGATGCTATACGTATTGCGGATAGGTTTCATGTTAATAGCTATGCTATGGAAGCTCTTAGAGGCGTAAGAAAACGCATAAGTTGTGATTTAACTCCTGCGGCACGGACAGTATTGAAAAGAAATAAATCAGTACTTGAAAAACGGAATGAATATCTTACATCAAAAGAGGTTGAGATGCTCCAGCAGTTGTTGTCATTATCACCTGACCTAAAAGCAGTATATGAGTGGAAAGAGGAACTTATTGAGTGGTATGACTGTTGTTCAAGTGTTATACAGGCAACAAATGTATTTGATAAATGGTGTAAAAAAGGACATTCACTAAATATACCTGAGGTAGAACGTGCTTTGGTTACTTTTGAAAACTGGAGACAAGAAATAATTAACTATCATCATTGTAGATATACCAATGCCGCTGTTGAAGGTAGAAACGGTAAAATTAAAGCAATTCAACGCAGACACTATTTTACAAGGAATAAAGACTACTACAAAGGAAGAATTTTATTAGAATGTAATAACCATTTCTTGACAGCTTAAGCTGTCAAGAACATATTTTGATGTTGAGCCATAATTTGTTTGAAAAATTTTTGTTTTTTAAAGCTTTATCCATTTTCACATCTTCCTCTCTATAGCTTATGAAGATAGTGTATAATGAAAGTATTATTTTAAATAGAACCTAAGTTATCATATGATTAATAATACTATGTTTAGCAGATAAGAAGTAAGTGATAAAATTATTTGTATTATCATTAATGATTAAATATAAATGGGAGAGATAATAATGATATCTAAAAACAAAGAACTTGGATTATTTTTAAAAAAGAAAAGGTCAACATTAAGACCAGAACAATTTGGACTTAATTTCGATAAAAAAAGAAGAGTGAAAGGGCTAAAGAGAGAAGAAGTTGCAGATTTAGCGGGAGTGAGCATTGACTGGTATGTCCGCATTGAACAAGGACAAAATGTTAATCCATCAATAGATGTGTTGCTTTCTTTGAGCAGAGTTTTGCAATTAAATAATGAAGAAAAAAGATATTTATTTAATTTATCAGATAAAAAATTGCCTATAGAAGACAGTGCCACCGTTACTATTTCTAATACATTACAAAAATTCTTGGACAATCAAAATCCTAGCATAGCTTATGTTACAGATAGTAAATTAACAATGATTGGATGGAATACGGCAGCGCTAAAGGTTTATGGCAATTATGAAGAAATGAATGAAAAAGAAAGAAACTCAGTTTGGAGAGCTTTTAATGTTGATTATCTAAAGGAACTATTAGATAATTGGGAAGGTCATTCTAAATTACGTGTTGAACAATTGAGAGCAAATTACGGCTATTATGAGAATGATAACACAATAAATGCAATTATAAATGAATTAAATGAAAAAAATCCTCTATTTAATAAATGGTGGAATAATCGAGGTATCATGGGAACACCAGAGGGTCAAAAACTTTTACATCATCCTTTAGTAGGAGATTTATATCTAAGTTATATTTCATTTAGATCTACAGAAATAGAGGGGGCAAGTATCACCATTCAAATGCCTATAGATGATTATACAAAAGACAAATTAAAGCAGCTTATGTTAACATAAATTATGTTGCTTAATTGTGTACATAATATATTAGTGGATTTTAAGTGCCATGCTTTGCGTATGCCTAATAAAAACTAGAATTTTAATTCGGTTTATATTGCATTTACATTCATAGTATATATTTACAAGAGGAAGGTGATAGATTTGAATAAAATTTTAGTTATAGATGATGACGGTTATATTAGAGAGCTTATTTGCACAGTACTCAAAAATGAAGGATTTTCTGTGTCAGAAGCTGTAAATGGGAAGGATGCCTTAGAAAAGTTTGGAGAGGAAAAAATTGATCTTTGTGTTCTTGATATTATGATGCCTCAAATGGATGGCTACGAATTTTGTAAACAAGTACGCAGATATTATGAAGATATGCCAATTTTAATGCTGACTGCCAAAAGTGAACTTTCCCAAAAGGTAAAGGGCTTTGAACTTGGTGCAGACGATTATTTAACAAAACCCTTTGAGGTTGATGAGCTGCTTGTTCGAATAAAGGCGCTTTTAAGGCGTTATAAAGTAGCGGCTTCGCAGGCTATTACTATTGGTAATTTAGTCATGGATAAAAGTAGTTACAGCGTTATTAGTAACAATGAACAATGCGATATACCCATGAAGGAATTTGAACTTTTATTCATGCTTGGAAGTTATTCTGGTAAAACCCTTTCTCGTGATAGGCTGATTGAAGAGGTTTGGGGTATTGATTTTGAAGGAAACGAACGAACCCTTGACGTTCATATAAATCGTCTTAGAGAAAGATTTCCATTTGAGGTTTACAAGTTTAAAATTACTACAATTCGTGGACTTGGCTACAGATTGGAGGAAGTGAAGTGAGAGGAAACGAACCTTGGATTTCAATGATACTAATTTTTTTTACAACATTACTTGGTATTACTAGTGGATATTATATTTTCATATTTATTTCAGGGCAATTAGAAAGCATGCCTTTATATCTAATCTTTATTGTTCAAAGTTTTCTTTCAGTTGTGATATATTTTGTAAGCTTGAAAATATATTTCTATTTACACCGGCGATTTACTAATAAGAATAGAAAATTTGACCTTTCACGTTTTCAAATATTAAGTGGAGCTATTGAAGCTATGAACAAGATAGCTTCTGGTGATTTTAATGTCCTTGTTAAAACAAACGAGCTTGACCCTTTTAATGAAGTAGCAGATAATTTTAACAAGATGGCTAAAGAGCTGGGTTCCTTGGAAAAACTGCGTCAAGATTTTATATCAGATGTATCACATGAAATACAATCACCGTTAACATCTATCTCAGGATTTGCTGCGCTTTTAAAAAAAGGAAATTTAAGTGAAAGCCAAATATCACATTATGCCAATATAATAGAAACTGAAAGTAGAAGGCTATCTAAATTAAGCGAAAATCTATTAAGATTATCTAATTTGGAATCAGAAGATAATAATTTAAACTTAAAGAAATATCAAATAAATAAGCAGATTGAAAGTATTTTACTCATGCTAGAACCGCAGTGGTCGATAAAAAATATAACACTTGATGTTTCTCTTGAGGAAACCATAATATGCGGAGATGAGGATTTATTAAGCCAGGTATTTATAAATTTGCTTAATAATGCTATTAAGTTTACGCTAGAAAACGGAAATATAGGCGTTAACTTATCAAGCGATGAAAATTCAATTGTATGTAAAATCTCCGATACAGGTATAGGCATTTCACCGCAAGATCAACCGCGAATTTTCGAACGGTTTTATAAAGCAGATAAATCTCGTGACCGTTCTCTAGGTGGAAACGGACTTGGACTTTCAATAGTAAAAAAAATTATTGATTTACATGGTGGGAAAATATCTCTCATAAGTGAAATTGGAAAAGGTACAAAATTTACTGTTTGGCTTCCTAAGGTACAATCAAATAAATAGAAATTAATATATTTATAACCACAGTCTGAGTTAATAGATTGTGGTTTTTCTTTTTGTTTACATTGCGTTTAAATTCCATTTAAGTTTAGTTTAAATAGAAACTATATACTATGTTTGTAGAAATCAAACAGGAATTAGAATTAATAATATTGAAAAAAGGTTGGGCCTTATTGTTAAATGCTAATTTCATTACTTATACGACATGAAAGGAGTTTTTTATATGGAAAACATAGAAAATATGGATCAAAAATCACTATACTATCTAGAAAAGGCACCTGTTACGAAAGCAATAATACACATGGCTTTTCCTATGATACTAAGTAGTATCACATCAGTTGTCTATAATATCATCGATGCTTTTTTTATAGGTAAGCTTAATAATACTGCAATGATGGCGGCAGTGATGCTTGCACTGCCATTTTCATCAGTATTAATGGCACTTGGGCAAATGTTTGGGGTAGGTTCAGGAACATATATATCAAGACTTTTAGGTGAGGGCAATACAGATGATACCAAAAAAGTTAGTTCAATTAACTTTTGGTCATCAATGCTTATGGGTATTATTTTTATGATGATATGTCTGCCCTTTTTATCTTCTATTTTGCCGATTTTAGGAGCAAGTGGTGAAACTCTGCAACATACAAGAAATTTTATTATGATACTTGTTATTGGTGCTCCAGTTATTATTGTTAATATGGCGCTTGAAGCAGCTGTACGTGCGGAGGGAGCATCAACTGTTTCTATGACTGGTACTATAGGTGGTATTATAATTAATATAATACTTAATCCTTTATTCATTTTCGGTCTTAATATGAATGTTATGGGATCAGCGTTGGCGTCTGTTTGTGGTAATATAGCTTCCGTTTTGTATTTTATATATTATCTACAAAAGAAGAGTACTGTTCAGAGTTTGTCAATTAAGTACTTTAAACCAAGTAAAAAAATTTATGGTGAAATTTTTAAGGTTGGAGTTTCAGCTTTATTACTTAGTGGATTTATGGTCATTATAGGTCTGCTTTTCAATAATTATTCTATGATTTATGGTGACAATGTTGTGGCTGGATTTGGAGTTGCACAAAGAGTTGTTCAAATTGTAGATTGTATTGGTATGGGCTTTGCAATGGGAGTTGTACCACTAATTGCATTTGCTTACTCTGCTAATAACCAAAATCGTCTCATGGAAATTGTTAAAAAAACCATATTGTATATTTTGGGTTTAACATTAGTTATAGGAGCAGTTATAAGTATATTCAGGTTACAGATTATTGGCCTTTTCAGTATTGACCCAGAGGTTATTGCCATTGGTGAAATAACTCTCATAGCTCAACTTTCCTCAACTATGTTTGCTGCCCTATGTGAATTTTTTACTGGAATCTTCCAAGCTCAAGGAGCTGGTGTACAATCAAATGTTATGGCCGCTGTAAGAGGTATTTTATTTATTCCTATTTTGATTGTAGGAAACTTAATATTTGCTGTTAATGGTGTTATTTGGGCTATGACAGCTACAGAGGGAGTATCATGTCTTATAGGAATTATACTATGGCTTAGGGTTAGACAGAAAAATTTGACTGAAATATAAGCAAATAAAGAAATGAGTTAAATTAAGTTAACTTGATAAATGGGTACGCCGTTTAGTTTTCCATCTATCTCTTTACTTGCCATTAAGCTTATTGATTTTACTGGAATCATAATTCTTTCAAATTGAATTAGATTATCCAAGTTTGCAGAGTCTTTATTAAATAAGACTCTTCGTCCTAGAGTTATATGGGGCATAAAAAGCTTATCATAAAATGGTAGCTTTCCTTCTTTTAATGAGAGAGAAAGCTCCTTATGAAGCTTAGATAGGGCAGCATTTTCTTCTATTCCAATCCATAAAATATTTGTCCTTTTTTTCTTAAAAACACCTAAGTTACTTATTGATAATTCAAAAGGATTTATGTTTAAAACTGCTTTATCTATAGCTTCTTCTATTTTGGTAATCAGAAGTTCATCAGCTTCACCTATGAACCTAATTGTCAGATGAAAGTTATTCTTTTCTGTAAATTTACCTTCGGTGCAATGCTTTTTTATATCCGATGTTATTTTATTAAAATAATTCTTAGTGTTATCTTCAAAATCTATAGAAATGTAGACTCTCAAGGGATTTTTTCATCCTTTCCTTTAAGTTATAATAATTATAATTCATATTTAGTAAATAATGAAGTTGATTCTATAAAGCATATTTATATAGCGGTTTTTCTAGTTAAATTCTTTTATCATTTGAGTAGTAGTTAGCTAGTGATCCATCATAATTTATAATTTGCCTATTATGATCTTTTTCGTCTAAAACTAAACTAACAATAAATTTTATATTTGAAATTTATTGTTAGTTGTATGCTTTTTAGCTCTTATAAATTACAACTATAAGGCTCCCATATCTTTAGCAACATAAATAGAAGGATATTTTGGATGGAAATTTAGTTCCTCTTTAATGCGAGCCGGATCTGCAGTTAATTCCCATAGGTTATTCATAAGCCATCCATCTTTAGTAGGCGTTTGCTCTGGCCTTTCATACAATTTATATAATTCACCTATAGCAATAGGATTATCATCTGCAACGTTATATATGCGGCCGCCAATACCAGGTGTGCTGGCAGCAAGTAATAATGCTTGATTGACATCTTCATGATGAATCATAGATTGCTTTCTTAACGGATTCCAGTTAATCATGTAAGGTAAGATCTCTTCAATGTGGGGATCACCATCACCATAGACAAATGATAATCTCATAATACGAACATCTAGCCCTTGATCACTATGCAATTTTAGTAAAGCTTTCTCGGCAGCAAGCTTTGTTTTTGGATACATTAAATTAGATGGTATAAGAATATCATCTTCTCTACATAGTCTGTTTACATTCAAATCGCGATATACATTGCCTGTGCTGGTAAAAACGAATCTTGTGACATCTGCATCTAGCGCTGCTTTAGCTAATTCAATAGTTGAATCTAGATTCACTGCTGTAGCTATTTCTTCACTAATATCACCTCGGAATTGAGCTGCTGTATGTACTACGGCATCAACACCTCTTATATTGTCAGCGAGATTTTCATTATTTAAAAGATCACCTATGATTACTTCAGCACCTTGTTCTTTCAGTGTGAGTGCTTGTTCAGCAGTTCTTACGAGAACGCGAACAGCATGCCCTTGTTTAAGTAGATATAATACAAAACGGCTTCCAACTTTGCCTGTTGCTCCAGTTAAAAATATTTTCATATTAATTCACTCCAATCTAAACGGTTTTGTTTAAAAATTATTTTTATGTTATATTACTAATATATCAGGGGTATAATAGTTTAACCATATTGTGGTTATCGTATGATTGAGAGCGGTAGGATAAAGGAGGAAAATAAATGAAAGAGAGTATAGTACAGCAATCGTTAGGTGAATTTTTACGTGCAAGTAGGCAGCGACTTACACCAGAACAGGTTGGCTTGCCATCACATGGACGCCGCCGAACACCAGGACTTCGACGTGAAGAGGTTGCTCAACTTGCAAATATCGGTCTTTCTTGGTATATATCTATAGAACAGGGGAAAGACGTACACCCATCTCATCAAGTATTAGAAAGTCTGGCTGCTGCATTAAGGTTATCTGATGATGAACGTCGATATCTTTTTTTATTATCCAAATCAGATGAATTAGAAGAAATAGAAGTTTATAAAGAAGTTAGTAAAGGATTAGAAAGAACTGTTTTTGCATTAGAACCTAATCCTGCATACATAATGAATAAATACTGGGATGTACTATTATGGAATCGCGCAGCAGAATTTTTATTTAGGTTTCCTTCATATTCTAAGAATTTAGATACAAAGCCAAACATATTGCAGCAATTTCTGACTGATCCATTCAAAAGAGAGATAAATTCAGAGTGGGAGGAAAAGGCTAAAATCATGATTGCGAGATTTAGGGCAGATTGTGCTAGGTATCCTCAAGATGCGAGGTTAAACGAAATGATTGAGAAATTTAAGCAAGAAAGTGAATTATTCAGGATATGGTGGCCTCGTTATGAAGTTAAAAATGTTACTGATTGTCATAAAGTATGGAATCATCCTAAAATTGGAGAATTGGAGTTTGAACATGTGAATTTGCAATTATCAAACTATACTGATTTGAAAGTAATGATTTATACAGCTTCACCTGCTACAGCAGAAAAAATTAAACAAGAAATAGTGATATAGGTGAGGCTGGTAATGCTGTGCAATTTAAGTGATAGAAATTCACTCTGAAAAGATTAAGCAAATGGGAAAATATAATTGAATAAAAGTATATGATTTATGCACATACCTTTATTCAGTTGTGAGCGATAATAACTTTCGCTCAGCGTCTAAATTTATTTTACAATATTTATAGTTCCTTCTTTTCTAGGTGTAGCCTTTGCATTGCTATTATTGCTAAAACCTAAAGCAGCAGTACCTAATATAGTATAATTTTCAGGAATACCAAGTTCTGAAAGTATACCTATAACATTAGGATCATCTCGAACGATACTTAAAGACGATATCCAGCATGAACCAATATTAAGTGAGTGAGCAGCTAGCATTATATTTTCAAGTGCTACAGCAGCGTCTGCTTCTTTTTCTGGCGAGTTTTTATCACAGGCTGTGATAATTATAGTAGGAGCGTTATAGAATGGATTGAAATTAGGTATATTCCCCATCTTTTTATATTGCTCTATAGAGGAATTTTGCAAGGCTTCTTTTATTACAGAAATTAGCTGATTGATTTTCTCTTTATTTTGAACTACAGTGAAATGCCAGCTTTGAGCGCCTTTATAACTTGGAGCAAATTTTGCTGTTTCTAAGATTATGTTTAAATCCTCATCGGAAATCTGCTCATCCGTATAAGATCTTATACTTCTTCTTGTTAAAATATTTTTGATTACTTCATTCATAATTTTTCTCCTTCATTAAAGAAATATTTTATTTTACCTTAGTGGTTATTATTGAATATGCATTTAAAAATTATAATATCTTAATAAACTAGCTTATAATTTTTATAAATACATGAGTAGATTTTATAATTGATTTATTAAGTTTTAAAGTTGATTTAGAAAGTAATATAATGATATCAATAAAACTCTAAGACGTCTAATGGAACTTTTTCATTATATATATGAATAAAAGTCATACATAGTTATGGTTATTTAATACTTAACCTTTTACCTAGGGTATGTTTTAATAAATATGTATTTGATAAATAATCTACGCAAAGGTTGAAAGTAATATATTATTTTAGTATAGTAATTTTCTAACGAGAGGTTTGAGTACTAAGTAGAAATGTTATCTTACCAATTGAGTTTAAAGATTATAAACTAAGGAGGTTATATATAATATGAACTGGCAGCAATTGGAATACTTTAAAGTTATAGCAGAAACGCAAAACTATACTACAGCGGCTGACTTACTACTGGTAACTCAGTCAGCTTTAAGCAAGGCAATTGCAAAATTAGAAGAGGAGTTGGGAGTTCATTTGTTTGAAAAGAATGGGAGGAATATAAAATTAACCCGCTTTGGCAGTATATTTTTAAAGCATGCAGAAGCTGCAATAAAAGAAATTAATGATTGTGTCCAGGAATTGCAGAATATAATTAATCCTATGGCAGGTACAGTTTCTATTTCGTCACTTTATACTATTGGAACATATTTTATTCCAACGATTATAAGTGATTTTTTGAAGGAAAATCCAAATATAAAATTTGAATTCGGAATAAATTCGACTAGCAATATTTTAGAGGGTTTAGAGAATGGCAAATTTGACCTAGGTTTTTATGATGAACTTGAAAATAGTGAGGAATATGAAAAAATAGAGTCAGTTCCAATAAAAAATGATGA
This sequence comes from Clostridium sp. DL-VIII, assembly GCF_000230835.1. Taxonomy (NCBI): domain Bacteria; kingdom Bacillati; phylum Bacillota; class Clostridia; order Eubacteriales; family Clostridiaceae; genus Clostridium; species Clostridium sp. DL-VIII. Next base: position 5,516,180 of record NZ_CM001240.1, on the reverse strand, counting down.
ACTTGTTATAATAGTACCTAAAAATCACAGGCTTGCTGATCAAGCAGAAGTAATGTTAAAAGATTTAGAAGATGAAACTTTTGCACTTTTTTCTGAAAATATAGCAAATAAAATGTGTTCCATTTTTAGAAAGGCAGGTATTATGCCAAAGATTGTAGTGAAGCCTAATGAGAGCAGTATGGTGGTTACTGGCTTTGTTGGTGCAGGATTAGGTATTTCTATTATTCCAAACATACCCAATTTAATAACAGATGAAGTGTCAGTAATTAGAATAAAAGAACCTCAATGCTACAGGACTATTCGTATGGGGTGGTTAAAGAATGGATATATAACTCCAGCTAGTGAAATATTTAAAGATTTTGTTGTAGCAGCCACATCAAAAACAAAAATTTAAACATATATTAAATTAAGCGTGACAGTTATGTAGTAGGCCTGAATGTGAATGAGCCTCACAATAAGTATAAATTTAGAAAGGCTTACGGTATTGGTTCTATGAAAAGCAGTATTGAGGAAAACAAGTAAAAAGAAATTTATAGCAAAGGTTAAGTATTTTAATTTGCCACACCATATACCCCACTAAAATTTAGATTTTAGTGGGGTATATTAGTTTATAAAGGGTTTCATAATTTTTTTATAAAATAAAAACTTTAGGAACTTAAATTTTAATAAGAACTAATAATACAATAGGTAACGTAGAAATTTTAGTAAATATATAGGATTGATGATTAAGTAAAAAAATTTATAAATATATTGTTATTTTACAAAGTAAAACATATATCCTAATTGAAAGCATATGAAAGTAAAAAAATTTAAGGAGATTGATGAAGATGAGAGAAAGAAAATATGTTAAATTCAAAATAGATATGTTTGAGGATACAAAATTTAAGATGATAGATAGAATGCCTGAAAGGGATGTTATTTTTTATATTTGGACTAGAATTGTGGCTTTGGCAGGAAAAGTTAACTTAGAGGGCAGTTTATACATGTCAAAAAATATTCAATATACAATAGAGACTTTAGCTATAGAATTTAATAGAGATGTAGATCAAGTTCAACTAGCATTAGATACCTTTATAAAATTAGAAATGGTGGAAGTTACTAAAGATAATATTTATAAGGTGAAAAACTTTGCCAAGCATCAAAATATTAAAGTTAAATCAAAAGATATAGAGGAAGAGATAAGGGAAGAAGCGATTCAATTAAAAAGTGAAGAAACTAAAATTAATGTTAATGTTGATAATAAAGAGCTGGAAAATAAGAAAGAAGAAAATGATAATAATTCAAATGGAAAACAAGATGATAAGGAAGAAAATATAAATAATAATATTAAGGATAAAAATGAGGACTCAGAATTTATTATTACAAATGTTAATCAAAATGATAATATTACTGATAAGGTCAATAACAATTCTCAAAGTACACCTATACTTTTAGAAATAGGAAAGAGTAAAAAGTCAAGCAAGAGGAAAAGAAAGAATATTGATATTAAGGTTACTGATGAAGAAATTAATGATGATAGTATAGCTAGTATCTATGATGGAGATAAAAAACCTTTAAGAAAAGATGAAACTGTAGTTAGTGAGTGGGCTTTTAGTTGATTTTCGCAATTAATGGCTTGAAAGTTACTATGTTATAATATTATCTATGAAAAATATCATTATTTTTATAAAAAGATATAAATAAGCACCATAAGCAGCTTGAAGTAAAAAAGAATATATAAAATTACTGGCTAACCACTGAAGGGAGTGATTCTTTGAAACTTAATGAACTAAAAGAAGTAGTATTTAAATCGGCATCTCATGCTATGAAAAAAGAAGGGGAAGAGGCTTTTAATAAAGGCTTAGTTGCTTATTTTAAAGGTAAAAAGATAGAGAATATATATCATATTTATGGCAGAGTGAAAGATAAAAGTAAACTTAAAGAGTTTAATACTCACATTAAAATTAATCTTCAGAAGAAAAAGTTAGATGGAGTAAAATGCTCTTGCGATGAGTTCAAGGAATTTGCTTCAAACGGATATACCTTAATGTGTAGTCATATAACTGCAACCAGCTATAAATTTTTTAGTCTATTATCAAAGGGAAATGATGGGACAAAAGAGGATTCAGAAAATAGCATTACAGAAAAGTATAGAATATGGGGAAATACCGAAACTACAAGGCTTATTCGAAAAACAGAGAAAGAAGCTGAATATTATGAAGTACTTACAGCTTCAAGAAGTGAAAAACTTATACTTAAGCCGAGTGAACTTAGAATATTCTTAGAAGGAATAGAGAGTAGAAAAATTAAGTTTAAATTTGAGCATATAGAATTTACAGTACCTATTTTACATAAGGATATGCCAATAACTTTTAACTTAAAAGAGGATAATAAACTGATGATTCTATCAACTCAAAAGCAGCTTCCTGTACCTCTAAATTCAAATAATGATGTTTATTACTTTAAAAATGAACTATATCTTCCTTCAAAAAGTCAGAGTGATAATTATGCAACTTTACATGAAAAACTTAAGGATCATGGAGAAATTATTTATAAGAAAGATATACACAATTATATTAGAATTATTTCAATTCTAAGCAGTATAACAGAAAACATTAACATTGCAGAAAGCTTAAGAAGTTTTGCATCTAGTGCTTTGAAACCTGAATTTTTGGTATTTGAAGAGGATGGAAACATTTATTGTGATGCAATTTTAAATTATGGAAGCAAAAAAGTTAATATACTAAATAAGATTAGTAGAGAAGATAAATTTATAAGGGATCTTAGAAAAGAAGAGAAGCTTCTCTTAGAAATGGAAAAAAGAAACTTTATAAAGATGAAAAATAGATTCATGTTCACTGGTGGAGATGGAGAATTATTTAATATATTAAAAGGCATGGAAGACAGTATTGAGGCTTTGGGAAAGATTACTTTAGGTAGTGGGCTTAATGATAAAAAAATATACGATTCGGAATATATACAAACAGGTTTGTTTGAGGGAGATGGAGAATATAATTTTTCTTATAATATAGAGAATTTAGATACAAGAGAGCTAAACAGTGCATTTGAAGCTTATAGAAACAAGAGTAGATTTTATAAAACAAGAAACAATGAATTTTTGGATTTTGAAGATGATAGTGTAAAAGAATTTTTTAATCTTTTTGAAGTATTAAATATTACCGATGATTTAGTAAATGGAAGTATTAAAGTAGAAAAAGCTAAAGCATTATATTTATATGAAAATATAATGAACAAGGGCTTATGTAGTATTAAAAGTAACAATGAGTTAAAGGAATTAGAAAATAAGTTAACTAACATAAGTAAAAGAAAAATGTCTTTGCCAGATACATTTGTTGGGGAGCTTAGAGAATACCAGATGAAGGGCTTTAAATGGTTTAAAACCTTAAGTGAATTAGGTCTTGGCGGCATACTAGCCGATGAAATGGGCTTAGGTAAGACAATTCAAACCATTGCATTTTTGCTTTCAGAAAAAGGTAAAATAACCTTAATTGTCTGTCCTACTTCTTTAATTTATAACTGGAAGGATGAACTTCATAAGTTTGCTCCAAGTCTAAAAGTAGTAATTGTACATGGAGCACAAAGAATTGAAACACTAAATAATATTCATGATTATGACGTAATCTTAACAACCTATGGAACCTTGAGATTAGATATAAATTACTACGAAGATATTATTTTTGATTACTGCATAATTGATGAAGGGCAAAACATAAAGAATGCTTCAGCTCAGAATACAAAAGTCATAAAGGAAATCAAGGCTAAGACAAGGTTTGCTTTAACTGGGACACCTATTGAAAACAATCTAATAGAACTTTGGTCTATATTCGATTTTGTAATGCCAGGATACTTGTATTCTAAAGAAGTATTTCAGGAAAAATTCATTTCAAGAGGAGAAGATAATTTAGAAAGCCTTAAACTTTTAATAAAGCCATTTATTTTAAGACGAACTAAAAAAGAGGTAATGCGTGAACTGCCAGATAAAGTAGAAAAGAAGATTTTAATTGAAATGACACCTTCTCAAAAGGCTTTATATAGCAATTACATTAAGAGAATAAAGGTAAAAATTAAGAATAATAAAGATGGGAAAATAGAGATACTTTCATATCTGACTAAACTTAGACAGATATGCTTAGATCCTTCACTTATATTAGAAGACTACAATGGTGGAAGTGGGAAATTAGAAGCAGCAGTTAAGCTTATTAAAGAACATATTGATACTGGCAATAAAGTTCTTTTGTTTTCACAATTTACTTCAGCCTTAGATAAAATTGGAGAGCGCTTAAATAATGAAGAGATTAACTTCTTTCATTTACAAGGAAAGACCAGGCCAAAAGACAGAATTAAACTTGTTAATCAATTTAACAGGAGTGATGCTGTAAAAGTATTTTTGATTTCCTTAAAGGCTGGAGGCACTGGCCTTAATTTAACTTCGGCTAATCTGGTTATTCATTTTGATCCGTGGTGGAATCCAGCAGTTGAAGATCAAGCAACGGATAGAGCCCATAGAATTGGTCAAGAGAAAGAAGTAAAAGTAATTAGATTAATTGCTAAAGGAACTATAGAGGAAAAGATTATACTGCTTCAGGAAGACAAGAAAGAATTAATTAATGATATTCTCACAGGAGAACTTCAAAATAGCAGTTTACTTAGCAGTCTGTCAAAAGAAGATTTAATACAGTTGTTTGATAGGGAGTGAGTGCTTTATTAAATTAAAAAAGATTTCGTTCCGATTTTTACAATTTTTGCTTGCATAGATGGAGTAATATAATACTCAAGAAAGGCAAAGAGGTCTAGCTTCAAAGAAGAAGTTAGATCTCTTTTTTTATAAAAAATAATTATATTTATAGGAGGTAATGAGAATATGAACGAAACAAAAATAGATTTTTTATATTTAAATGAAGACGATATGATTAAGGCTGGAGTTAAAGAAATGGCTGGATGTGTAGATGCCATGGAAGAAATGTTCAAGTTGTTAAAAATTGGAGATTATCGTATGGGTGGGCCTAATGGAAATTCACACGGAGTTATGATGGTTTTCCCTGAAGAATCGCCATTCCCTAATATGCCTAAGGATGGTCCAGACAGAAGATTTATGGCAATGCCTGCTTATTTAGGCGGTAAGTTTGATATGGCGGGAATGAAATGGTATGGTTCAAATACAGAAAATAGAGATAAGGGGCTTCCAAGATCAATACTTATGTTAACTTTAAATGACAAAGATACTGGCGCTCCAATTGCATATATGTCAGCAAATATTTTAAGTGCTTATAGAACAGGTGCAGTTCCTGGTGTTGGGGTGAAATATTTTGCTAAAGAAGATTCAAAGGTTGTCGGAATTATTGGACCAGGGGTTATGAGTAAAACAGCATTTGCAGCAACTATGGCTGTTAGATCGGAAATTGAAACTGTAAAAATTAAAGGAAGAAGTAAAAAATCAATTGATGGATTTATAAAGTATCTTAATGAAGATTATCCACAAATTAAAGACATCATTGTTGTAGACACAATAGAAGATGCTGTTAGAGATTGTGATATTGTGCACATTGCTACATCAAGTCCAACGGGTGATATAAATGAATATCCATATATAAATGAAGAATGGATTAAACCAGGTTCAGTATTATGTTGTCCAGCAGCAGCAAGATTTGATGATGATTTTATTTTAAATAGAGCAAGAACTGTTACAGATAATATTCAATTGTACGAAGCTTGGGAAGAAGAAATGGAGTTCCCAGCATATAATTCTATTCCAATTCCAGCAGTACACTGTATGGACTTAATTGCAGAAGGCAAAATGAGCAAAGAACAAGTTGATGATTTAGGGGATGTATTAATTGGTAAAGTGCCAGTACATCGCAAAGAAGATGAAATTGTTATTTATTCAGTTGGTGGTATGCCAGTAGAAGATGTTGCATGGGGGACTATAGTTTATAGAAATGCTATTGAAAAAGGAATTGGGACTAAGCTAAATCTTTGGGATGAGCCACAATTAGCTTAAGTTTAATTATTACAGTTGAAAGGAGATCTTTATATGAGAATTGAAAAGCATCCAATTTTAGGTGAGCCTAATAAAGGACGTTTAGTGAATTTTGAATTTGATGGGAAAGCATTTGAAGGATATGAAGGAGAACCAATAGCAGCAGCGCTAAGAGCCGCGGGTGTATTAGTTCATAGACATACTAAAAAAGGATCACCAAGAGGCATATTCTGTGCTATTGGTAGATGTACAGACTGCGTAATGGTAGTTGATGGTAAGCCAAATGTAAGAACTTGTGTAACACCTCTTGTAGAAGGTATGAAGGTTCAAACGCAATATGGTGTTTCAGCCCAAAAAGAAGCATAAAATTTTTATGAAAGGATAGGTATTCGTATGAAAAGATATGATTGTATTGTTGTTGGAGCAGGGCCAGCGGGTCTGTCAGCAGCTATAGAAGCAGCAAAAAGAGGACTAAAGGTTGTTGTATTTGATGAAAATTTTAAGCCTGGTGGACAACTATTTAAGCAAATACACAAGTTCTTTGGATCAAAAGAGCATAGAGCAAAAATTAGAGGCTTTAAAATAGGTGAAGAGCTTTTACAAGAAGCAAATGATGCGGGAGTAGAAGTTGTTTTGAATGCTATAGTTATTGGTCTTTATTTAGATAAAGAAGTTACTGTAAAGATAGATGATGAAGTTATTCATTATAAAGGAGACGCAGTAATAATTGCAACAGGTGCATCTGAGAATATGGTTACTTTCGATGGATGGACACTTCCAGGAGTAATTGGTGCAGGTGCAGCCCAAACAATGATGAATCTTCATGGAGTACAACCAGGAAAGAAAATTCTTATGCTTGGCAGCGGAAATGTTGGAGTAGTTGTAGGATATCAACTTAGACAAGCAGGATGTGAAGTAGTTGCAATAGTAGATGCGGCACCTAGAATCGGTGGATATGGGGTTCACGCTGCTAAGGTGGCTAGATGCGGAGTTCCTTTTTATTTATCTCACACTATAATCAAAGCAGAAGGTGAAGAATGTGTAACAGGAGTTACTATTGGTGAAGTTGATAGCAGCTGGCAGATAATACCTGGAACAGAAAAACATTTTGATGTTGATACTATATGCCTTGCAGTAGGACTTTCTCCTATGTCCCAGCTTACTAAAATGGCTGGCTGCATCATGGAGGAAAATCCTAAAAAAGGTGGGTATGTTCCTGTTTGTGATGAATATGGTGAGACTTCAATTAAAGGAATATTTGCAGCAGGAGATGTTTCAGGAATTGAAGAAGCAAGTTCGGCTATGATAGAAGGAAGAATTGCAGGGGTAGCAGCTTCTTATAGATTAGGATTTATTGAGAAAGAAGAATTAGAAGAAAAGGCAGAGGAATTGGAAAAGGCATTATCTAGTTTAAGACAAGGTATGTTTGGTCCAGAAAATAAAGGAAAAGATATTGAAAAAACAGATGAAGGCTTTGAGGTTTCAAAAAATCTTCTTAAGAAAGGATATTTAACTGATGAAGAAGTGACAAAATATCCAGGGGTTAAGTCTATGAAGGGAATACATCCAGTTATAGAATGTTCACAAAATATTCCTTGTAATCCATGTCAAGATGCGTGCCCTAAAAGCTGTATCAAGATTGGAATAAATATTACCTCTCTTCCAGTCGTCGATGAAGAATCAACATGTATTGGCTGTGGAATGTGCGTTGCATCTTGTTCTGGACAATCAATTTTTCTTGTGAATGAAGATTTTGAAGAAGGTTATACTTCAGTTACTCTTCCTTATGAATTTTTACCGCTGCCAGAAAAAGGTGCAAAAGGCATTGGACTCGATAGAAGTGGAAAAGAAGCATGTGAAGTGGAAGTAGTAGATGTTAAATCTGTTAAAGCCTTTGATAACACAAACTTATTAACAATAAAGGTTCCAAGTGAAATGGGAATGAAAGTAAGATTCTTTAAGCAGGCATAGGAGGTAAGATTATGAGTAAAGTAAATGATAGATCAAGAGATATAGGTGAATTTATTTCGCAGCCTGACGATGATATGATAATCTGCCGCTGCGAAGAAATTACAAAGGGTGAAATACGAAAAGCAGTACATGATGGTATGTTTACCATAACTGAAATTAGAAGATATTTAAGAACAGGTATGGGTCTTTGTCAGGGACAAACCTGCGGTAAATTGGTTAAGGGGATTGTAGCAAGAGAACTTAAAATATCACCTTTAGAATTAGAACCAGCAGTATCACGTGCACCTATGAGACCTATAGAAATGGAAGTCTTCGGAAATGAACAAGTAGGAGGTAAATAGCATGAAAAACAGTGCAGATGTAATAATCATTGGAAGTGGTGTAATTGGAAATGCAGCAGCATACTACTTATCAAAAAAAGGCCATTCTGTTATTGTCCTCGATAAAGGTGACAGTATCGGAGATGGAGGTTCAACAAGAAATGGCGGAGGAGTTCGTCAATCAGGACGTGATAAGAGAGAACTTCCACTTGCCATGTATGGGATAAAAAATCTTTGGCCTAATCTTTCAGAAGAATTAGGAGTCGATGTAGAATATTATCAAGAGGGTAATTTAAGATTAGGTAAAACAGTAGAGCATATGAAGATACTGACTAATCTTGCAAAGAATGCTCAGGATTGTGGACTTGAGGTAAACATAATCTCTGGAGATGAGGTAAGGGAAATTAATCCATATCTTTCAGAGGAAGTTATAGGTGCAAGCTGGTGTCCTACTGATGGACATGCTAATCCTTTGACTACAACTTTAGGTTTTTATCGTAAAGCAAGAGAATTAGGTGCTCGTTTTATTACAGGAGAAGAAGCTGTTGAAATTAGAAAAATAAAAGGAAAAGCTAGGCAGGTAGTAACTAAGAATAATGTATATGAAGGAAATCATATAATTCTTGCAGCAGGCTATGAAAGCCGAAGGATAGCTGCTACAGTTGGGATAGATATTCCAATGAATAAAGTTTTGTTAGAAGTTCTTGTTACAGAAGCTCAAAAGCCAATGTTTTACCAAATGCTTGGTACTGCTGAAGCGGATTTTTATGGACATCAAAGTAAACATGGTTCCTTTGTATTTGGAGGTGCATCAGGTTATGAAGCTCTTAATAAGGATAATGGAACACCAACTACAGCAAGTATTACAGCTTCATGTATATGTAGAGGAATAATGAAGTACTTTCCAGACTTGAAAGATGCCAAGATAGTTCGTACATGGGCAGGCTGGATAGATGAGTGTAAAGATCACGTGCCAGTAATAAGTCATGTAGAGGAAGTACCAGGACTTATCCTTGCCTGTGCCTTTACTGGTCATGGCTTTGGAATATCTCCAACAGTAGGTATGCTCTTATCAGAAATGGTAGAAGGAAATGGAACTGCTCTTGATATAAGTGCTTTCCGTTATGATAGGTTTAAAGCTAAAATTTAGATATCAAATAATAAAAGATTAATTATTTAGTAATTATAAGATATAGTTTGATTTTTCAGTATGAGATTTTTTGTAAATAGTGTCAAAGAAGGAGAATTAATATGGATTTAACGAGAACAAATTATTCATCAGGCGCTCCATTAGAAGAAAAAACAGGATATTCTAGAATGGTAAAAGTAGGGCCATTTGTTTATATCGGAGGTACTACTTCTGTACAGCCTGATGGCACAGTTTATGGTGAAGACAGTGCTTATGAGCAGACAAAATATATTTTAGAAAAGTTAGTAAAATTGTTAGAGAAATCGGGTTCTAAAAAAGAAGAAGTAATTAGAATAAAAGGTTATACAACTGATATGAAGTATGGAGCTGAAATTGCAAGGGCTTATTCAGAGATTTTTCATGATATCAAACCGCTTTTTACAATGGTTGGTACTCCTATGCTTAATAGGCCTTCTCAGTTAATTGAAATAGAAATGGATGCAGTAATTATAACTAATGAACAATAAGAAAGCTTAGAAATACGAAGGAAAATACCAAGTCTAAATGGCCAAGGAGATCTACTTGGCTATTTTTTTACAATGATTTATTTGATGAATATATATGTTGTAATTAACAAATCATAAAGTTTAATTGATAGATACAATTTAAACATTTACAAAATTTTTCAAAATGTAAAATTATTATTGCAATATATAGAATTAAAAATAAATTTATTCCTATATAACCATGAAAAATGTATTCTCAATATAAAATAAATAATGTATAGTTGATATAAATATCTGTTTTTAAAATTTAATAATTATATGTTGAATGATTAATAATTATTAATGTGATTTTTTGAGGGATTTTAAAAAATATTTAACGATAGATGAAAGTTGATCAGAATTTACATATATGACTTTCTATTAATTATACTTTTAAAAGATGATTTTACAAATTAAAGTAAATTTAGTTTGTTTAAGAAAAAAGGGGAGTGAAGGAGATATGGTGGGGGAAACAAAAGGAAATATTATTAGGCCTAAGCAGCCATATTTTGTAATGACTACATCTCATTATTATAAGGCAGTTATAATGAATTATGGAATTTCTCATTTCTACTGCTTCCAAAAAGAAGATATTATAGAAAGACCTTTTATCGCAGTACCAGATGGGTGTATTGATATCCTATTCTGTTGTGATGATAAGGTTCCATATGCACATATATGTGGAACAGTTCTTCGTCCAACCTTGACTCATAATAGTGAAAATAAATACTTCTTTGGAGTAAGATTTTTACCAGGAAGCCCATTTAAATTCAAAAATATCACCATGTCAGACTTGGTTGAACAGGAAATCCCATTTTTAGAAGTGATAAAAGATAACGAATTGTTTGAAAAAGTTACTTCAAGTAGAGATTTCAATTATCAGATACAGGTGTTTTTAGAAAGATATATAAAGCTTTATGCTAATTTTAATGAAATAAATAAATACAAAGATTTAAAGAAATATATGCTGAACAACATTATGAAGACAGCAGGAAAAGTTAAAATTAATGAACTTGCAGAGGCAACTGGATATTCAGTTAGATATATAAATAAGACATTTTCGGAGGAGTTTGGATTATCTCCGAAAGTATTTTGTAAACTTATGCGGTTTCAATATTTATTAAGTACTTTAAATGAGTTAGATAAAGATATATTTGAATCTAATTTAGCGCAGATTTCTATGGATCTAGGATATTATGATCAGTCTCATATGATTAAGGATTTTCACGAATTTACAGATACAACACCTAAGATGTATATAAAGTCATTAAAAGAATCCGAATATAAAAAACGAATAATTATCATATAATGAATAAAAAGTAAAAGGAATATTCAGAGCAACAGGTGCTTTGAGTATTCCTTTTTTATAAGTAAGCTGCTTTGCTTTTTGAATGTTCTTAACTTAACTCTAACTGTGGGACAGGATTTCTAAAGAATTTTGTGACACCTGCTAAATATAAGCAGCCAGCTAACAGCCAAATTGCTCCGATTAAATGTGCATTTGCATCCAGATTAATAAAAATCCACATAGTTACTGCTAAGCCAATAGCAGGACATATTCCATAATTTATTATTTTCTTTTGTAAGCTGATTGGTTCATCATTTTTTAGTAAAAATCTACTGATTACTGCAATATTTAATAAGATAAAGCCTAGTAAAGCACCAAAGCTTACGATTGAAGTAATGAAGTCAAGGGAACAAAACAGTGAAATAGGTGTTATAATAATTCCTACTAATACAGTAGCAACTACGGGACTTTGTGTTTTTTTACTGACATATGCAAGTTGCTTTGGCAGTACTCCATCTCGTCCCATTGCAAAAAGTACTCTTGCAACTGCAACTTGTGAAGCTTGAGTTGTTGCTATTCCAAAGGAAACTATCAATGTAATTGTTGTTAATATATTAAGCCATGTTCCACCTACAAAGGTAACAACATCTGTGAAAGCAGTATCAGGATTTAAGTCTTGATAATTTGGATAAGCCATTCCTGCAAAAAAAGTAGTTGCAATAAATATTAGTCCAATAATCAAAATCGAAAGTATAATTGCTTTTCCTACAGATTTTTCTGGATTAATGGTTTCTTCTGCCAAGGTACTAATAGCATCATATCCTAAATAGCTAAGAATAACGATACCTGTTGCTTTTAGGATGCTAGACAAGTCAAACTGCTCAGGATTATAGAATGAAATCATGCTAAAATGAATTGTTCCATTAAGTAAAAGTCTTATAGTACAGCCTATAAAGGCTATAATCACAACAATTTGTAATGTAAATAGTATCCAACTGCATTTAGACATCAAATCTACACCTAAAACATTAATTACTGTACTAAAGACGATAAATATTAGTATCCAAGTCCAAGCTGGAACAGAAGGGATAAGTGCATTGCCATAAATACTCCCAATAATAACAACAGTTGCTGGCATTAAGAAATAATCTAATAATATGGCCCAGCCAGTTAGAAAACCTAATGCAGGTGATACACCTTTTTGAACATATACATATACAGAACCTGCTGTTGGAAACTTCTGTGCCATTACCCTGTAACTCATTCCAGTAAAGAACATAGCCACCATTCCTATCAAATAACATAATGCAACCATTCCACCAGATGGTCCTAAATATACACCATACATGCCTGCAGGAGCTAGAGGTATCATAAATACCAAACCAAAAATTACCAGATCGCTTGTTTTTAAAGTTCGTTTTAATTTTCCATGTTCCATAATAAACGCCTCCATTATATTCCAAATTATAAAAGGCAAGGGTATTCTGCTTAGCAGAGCACCCTTGCCCTAAATCCAATAAAAATTACTTTTAGATATATGTTTGTGAGAAGCTTCTTTCTGCTATAATAGCAAAATATAATTTTTAAAGATTGTAAATTTCGGAACAAAAGATTTAAAAACCTGCTCTAAAAGTAATGACTTTTATTAGCAGGTTTTTAAATTTAGAAAAATTTTATATGCGTATAAATATTTTTAAAAAAATTTAAAAAAATTTTTGAAAAAAAATACATTTTTAAGCCTTAATGGATTATAATAGGAATTATTAAATAATAATAATAATAATTTAAAAATTGAATTTTTAATATAGACTATTGATTTCATAGCAAATAGTTTATGTTAGAATATAAAAATTTGGAGGTGTATAGAGAAATGACAAAGATTAAAACAATACAAGAAGCAGTAGAAAGTATTAAAGATGGAATGAAAATTATGACGGCAGGTTTTTTAGGAATAGGTGCTCCATTAAAAGTTATAAATGCATTAGCAGAAAAAAATGTTAAGGATCTTACGCTTATCCAAGCTGTATCAGCTCATCCAGGAGAGACTCACGATATTGGGAAGCTAGTAGCCAATAAGCAAATAAAAAAATTTATAGGCTCACATATTGGAACTTGTCCAGAAATACAAGAGCAATATACTGCAGGTACATTAGAAGTGGAATTTATACCTATGGGGACTATAGTAGAATGTATAAGAGCTGGGGGAGCTGGACTTGGTGCAGTTATAACTCCAACTGGACTTGGAACTGAAATTGAAAATGGAAGAGATAAACTTACTGTAAATGGAAAGGAATACTTGGTATTTCCAGCAATAAAGGCAGATGTTGCATTAATCAAGGGATATAAAGCTGATAAACTTGGTAATATAATATATAGAGGAACAACTAAAGGAACAAATACAAATATGGCACTTGCAGCTGATTTGGTTATAGCTGAAGTAGATGAAATTGTTGAAGTTGGTGAAATTCCACCTGATAGCGTTGGAACACCAGGAATATTAGTAGATATGATAGTCCAAGGCGATTCTTTTGAAGAGAGAAAAAATTATTTTGAAGAATTATGGACAAGAACTAACCAAATAAAATAGGGGGGAGAAATTATGAATAGTAAAGAAATAATTGCAAGAAGAATCGCAAAAGAGTTTAAAGAGGGAATGGTTGCCAATTTAGGATTTGGAATACCTAATATGGCTGCAAACTATTTACCAGAAGGAATGGAAATAATACTTCAATGTGAAAATGGTGCATTGAAATTTGGAGCAACTCCAGGTATCGTTGAAGCTGATCCGGACTTAGCTAATTCTGGCGGAGCCCCAATTACTTTATTGCCAGGAGCATCAACATTTGAAATGGATCTATCTTTTGCAATAATAAGGGGTGGACATGTTGATATAACTGCATTAGGTGCTTTAGAGGTTGATCAAGAAGGAAATATCGCCAATTGGAATATACCGAAAGTTTTTGCACCAGGCATGGGTGGTGCAATGGATCTTTTAGTAGGAGCAAAATATGTAATAGCTGCCTTAAGTCATACTGATAAAAAAGGTAATCCAAAAGTGTTAAAGAAATGTACATTACCTCTATCGGCTAAACAATGTGTTAATCTTATAATTACAGATAAAGCGGTTATGAAAGTCACAGATAAAGGATTAATATTAATGGAAGTGGCACCAGGAGTAACGGTTGAAGAAGTAGTAAGCATCACTGATGCTGACTTAATAATAGCTGATGATATTAATGAAATGGAAATATAATATTATATGTATTGTAAATTTTTAATTGCAATATATATGTAAAATGAAAGGTTTTTAAATCTTTATAAATAAGTGTTAATAGTTAAAAAATGCTACTTTATATTTATAGAAAGTAGTATTTTTGTTTTGAATAAATAAGTTGTGTCTTAGGAGGACACTTTTTTGAAATCTCAGAGGTTAAAAAATGCAAGGTTGACAAATTTCACGGACCACTATAAAATAATACTGAAATGTAAATGATAATTATTTTCATTATCATTTAGTGCTTGAAGATTCAAATATAAATTAAACTCAATACAATCAACATAACAATTAGGAGGGTGATCATGAAATTAAAAGGAATAACGACAATCATTCTTGCTTGTACTTTATTAATAACAGGATGCTCAAGTCAGGCAGGACAAAATCAAGATAAATCTAATGTGGGGCAAAGTGTTTCTGTAACTTATCCATTAACAATTAAACATGCTTTTGGAGAAACTGTAATTGAAAAGCAGCCAGAAAAGGTTGTTACAATTTCTTGGGGAAATCAAGATGTTCCTTTAGCATTAGGAGTTGTACCAGTTGGCGTATCTAAGGCTAACTATGGAAAAGCAGACGAAAATGGTTTATTACCATGGACAGCAGAAAAGTACAAGGAATTAGGTGTAGAAAAGCCTGTTACTTTTGATGATATAGACGGTTTGGATTATGAAGCTATTAGCAATGCTAACCCAGATGTTATATTAGCTGCATATTCAGGAATTACACAAGAGGAATACGATATGTTAAGTAAAATTGCTCCTGTTGTAGCATATCCTAAACTTCCATGGCAAACATATTGGCGTGATCAAATAACAACTAATGCAACTGCAATTGGCAAAAAGGATGAAGGAGATAAATTAGTTTCAAATTTAGAAGATCTAATAGCGGAAAAAACTAGTGAGTACCCTAATCTTAAAGGTAAAAAAGCTGCATTTTGTTACTTTAACCCTGCTGATTTAGGTAAGTTCTACATATATCTCCCAACAGATCCTCGTGCAGCATATCTGACAGATTTAGGATTAGAATTTCCTGATAGTGTTCAAAAATTAGCGCAGACTTCAGATAGCTTTGCTCTTGAAATTAGTTCAGAAAATATTGATAAGTTATCAGATATAGATGTTATTGTGACTTATGGAAATGATACATTATTAAAGCAATTACAATCAGATCCATTACTTGGAACAGTTCCAGCAATAAAAAGAGGTTCGGTTGCACTTATAGAAGATGGATCAACACTTGCAGCATCTTGTACCCCTAGTGCACTATCAATTCCGAAAACAATTGATGAATATCTAAAGATAATTGGAGAGGCAGCAGATAAAGTACAATGAGAATTACAAAAACAATAGGAATATACTTAGTAAGTATTATTTTTCTAGGTATATGTATAATAGTATCACTAGCATGGGGGTCAAAAAATATAGAGTTTGGTCAAGCAATTAATGCTTTATTAAATAGTGACGATATGTCTTTTGCTTCATTAGTAGTTCGTGAACGTATTCCAAGAACTATTTTTAGTATTATGGCAGGAGCTTCTCTCGGAATATCAGGAGCTCTTATGCAGTCAATCACTAGAAATCCAATAGCAGATCCAAGTATCTTAGGCGTTAATACAGGTGCATCTTTATTTGTTGTAATTGGGATAGCATTTTTCAATATAAATTCAGCTAATCAATATATTTGGGCTGCACTGGCTGGAGCAGGGGTAACCTCAATATTTGTTTACGGTATAGCATCTATTGGAAGTGGCGGTATGACACCAATAAAGCTTGCTTTAGCAGGCTCAGCTACCAGTGCAGTTCTAACCTCTTTAGTAAGTGCAATTATACTTCCTAGAAGTGAAGTAATGGATAAGTTTAGATTTTGGCAGGTTGGAAGTGTGAGTGGTGCGACTTGGGAGAGCATTAATTTAATTCTGCCATTTTTAATAGTTGGATTGATAATAAGTATAGCAGCAACGCCAGCACTTGATGTTTTAGCTTTAGGTGATGAGGTTGCAACTGGTTTAGGTGTAAATATAGGGATTATTAGAATTATATGTGCAATTGCAGGGGTTATATTATGTGGTGCAATTACTGCAATTGCAGGACCTATTGGATTTGTAGGATTAATGATACCGCACAGCATACGTCTTATTTTTGGTTCAAATCTAAGGGGATTAGTTCCTATGTCAGCTATCGGAGGAGCAATGCTTTTAACAATTTCAGATGTTTTTGGAAGAGTAATTGGAAGTCCTGGTGAACTTCAGGTGGGAATTATTACTGCATTTTTAGGAGCACCAATTCTCATTATCATTGCAAGGAAAGCGAAGGTGAGATCTATATGATACAAACTACTCATCCTATGATAAGAGAAGGGCATACTAAAAGGAAAAAACGCATGATTAGTGTTAATATAAGTCTACTTGTTTTAACTGTAAGTCTTTGCTTAATTGCGCTTCTATATGGTAAAACTAATTACTCATTAAATACAGTTGTGAGAGTGCTTGGAGGAGAACAAATACAAGGAGCGACCTTTAATATAGCAACCCTGCGCTTGCCAAGAATGCTTTGTGGACTTTTAGCTGGTTTAGCTTTTGGAATAGCGGGAAATACCTTTCAAACTATGCTAAGGAATCCATTAGCTAGTCCTGATATTATCGGTATAAGTTCAGGTTCTAGTATTGCAGCAGTATTTTGTATATTAGTTCTTCATATGAGTGGAAGCAGTGTTTCTATAGCAGCAGTAATTTCTGGTGTTGTAGTATCAACACTTGTATATGTCTTATCTAAAGGGGCAGGATTTTCAGGCAGTAGATTAATACTTATAGGAATTGGGATACAGGCAATGATAAATGCGCTTATATCATTTTTATTAGTTAAAGCTTCGCAATATGATGTGTCGAATGCACTTAGGTGGTTAAGCGGCAGTTTAAATGGAATGAGTATGGACGCTGTACCAATTTTATTTATAATTGTAGTTATATTTGGAGTCATAATTTTATGTTTAACAAAGCAGCTTCAAATATTAGAATTAGGAGATGAGTTTGCTACTACACTTGGTGTTAAGATAAATTTAGTACGAATTATACTGATTTTAAGTTCAGTATGTTTAATTGCTTTTTCAACTGCTGTTACAGGCCCTATAGCTTTCGTTGCATTTTTATCTGGTCCAATTTCAGCAAGACTTGTTGGGCTGGGAGCACCAAATGTTTTAGCATCAGGTTTAGTTGGTGCATTATTAGTACTTGGAGCAGACATGATTGGTCAATTCATATTTAGTACAAGATTTCCTGTAGGTGTAGTTACGGGAATTTTAGGGGCGCCATATATGCTATTGCTACTAATATTTATAAATAGGAGGGGACAGGCATAATGAGTAAGAAACAACAACTATTTGAGGCAAAAAATATAGTAACTGGATATGACAAAAAGATTATAATTGATGGAATTGATATAGCTATTCCAAGCAATAAGATCAGTGTTATTATTGGAGCAAATGCATGTGGTAAATCAACTTTACTAAAAACACTTGCAAGGCTTATTAGGCCTGTTTCAGGAGAAGTTATAATTGATGGTAAAAAAATAACTTCAATGCCTTCTAAGGAATTAGCAAAGGTTTTAGGTCTGCTTCCTCAATCACCAATAGTTCCTGAGGGGATAACGGTTTGGGATTTAGTTTCAAGAGGCAGGTTTCCATATCAATCATTTTTAAGAAGTATGGATACAACTGATTTTGAAGCTATAGAGGAAGCTCTTGAAATAATGGGAATAACAGAGCTTGCTAATCGTAGTGTAGATGAGTTATCTGGAGGACAGCGTCAAAGAGTTTGGATTGCCATGGCACTTGCCCAGCAGACAGATATACTGCTTTTAGATGAGCCAACCACGTATCTTGATATTGCTTATCAAGTAGAGATTCTTGATTTATTAACAGATTTAAATCGCAAAAGAGGGACAACCATTGTGATGGTACTTCATGACATAAATTTATCCGCCAGATATGCAGATTATATATTTGCTCTTTGCAAGGGAAAACTTATTAAGCAGGGTACGCCCAAAGATGTTATAACTCCAGAATTAATTGATACAGTTTTTGGATTAGATTGTGTAGTAATACAAGATCCAGTGTCGTATTCACCTTTTATAGTACCAAGAGGAAGACATCATGTTTAACAGATAGTACTTATTGTAGTTACATTTTAGCTAATTTATATATTAGTGTTTAGAATATGATCTGTTAAGTGAGACGCCGGCAAATTATTAGAAATACTTGATTAAGAAACTAGTGAGGATTGAACTTTGTATTGAATAAAGTTTAGTCCTTTTAGTTTGCGTTTTAATCTTCTTACCATATGATTATATATTGATTTTTGGTAAAATTTGATATAATTAAAATGATAATATATCCATTATATTTTTTCTTAGGTATTAATAAACAAATTAGAATGAGGTGATTAAATGCCATATATATTTTTAGCCTGTGCGATAATGTTTGAAATATGTGCTACAACTTTAATGAAACTTTCAAATGGATTAACCAATATAAAATATTCAATAATTATGTTAATTTGTTATGTTTTTAGTCTGGCATCATTATCGCTATCTCTTAAGAATATAGAAATAAGTGTTGCGTATGCAATTTGGTCAGGAATTGGAATAGCAGTAATATCAGTAATAGGAATAATAATGTTTAAGGAAAATATTTCCTTGATTAAAGTTATATCTATTTTATTAATTATATTAGGAACTATAGGACTTAATTTATCAACTACACATTAAAAATCTATCAAAGTTATAATAAAAATTCATACAAAATTTGATTTGAATAGGTAATTACCGATGCGGTTATTGTTACAAATACATCGGTCGAATATATTATCTATTTGAAGAATACAAAACTCAAACTACACAAGACAAATAAAACATACGAGGCTTTGGCCTCGTTTTTTTGATTCTTTAATCAAATAATTGAATTGAATTAATTTAGCATTAGGGTATATCTCACATGAGCTTAATAAAGGCAGATGCATAAAAAAATATCTAAGAAATTGGAATCATAGAGAATTAATATGCGTGATTCATATGAAATGTAATGCTTGAAGAACAAATTTAGAATATAAAATGTGGTAGGTGAGTTTTAAAATATACTAAACCCATTGACATTGTATATAAAATACTATATCATATTAAAAAGATAGGAAATGTGTAAAATATCTTAAAAAATCTACTGTTAAAGAAGTAGATATATTTAGAGTGCCTAAAAGTATATAAACAAACATTTTGGTAAGGAGATTCTATGGAGATAAACAATACTTTTAATTTAGTTAGTATATTTGCAAAAGCTTCACTTGTGACAATAGAGGTGGCAGTTTTATCTATTATAATAGCTTTTATTATAGGGTTTATATGCAGTATAGCTATATATTATAAAATACCTGTATTAAAAACTATTATTTATATTTATGTGGAATTTTTTAGAAATACTCCTTCATTAATACAGGCTTATTTCATTTTTTATGGATTACCTAAAGTATTTATGAAGATAGATAGTTTTACTTCATCTGTAATAGTGCTTTCTCTCTTAGGGGGTGCATATATGTGTGAAGCTATTTATTCTGGTACAAAAGCAATTTCAAAAAATCAAAAAGAGCTTGCAATGGCAATAGGGTTATCAAAATTTGATACGTTGAGATATCTTATTTTACCTCAATCAATTTCAATTTCTATTGCTGCATTAAACAACAATGCTATTTTTTTAACCAAAGAAGTATCCACGATGAAAATAATTTTACTTCCTGAAATAGTTTATCAAGCTTTTGCAATAATAAGTTTACGTGCAGATTTGACTGTTCCTATTATTATAATGATGATTATTTCTTATTTGGTTATTTTGATACCAATGTCTTATGGATTTTCAATGTTAGAAAGGAAGATACGTTTTGCAGAATTTGGGAATTGATAATATAATACAAGCTTTTCCAAGGTTATTAGATGGTTTTGTTGTTACTATAAAATTATCCGCTATTTCTTTGGTATTATCTATTATTTTGGGATTTATAGTTGGCGTACTTATGACTTCAAAAAATAAATTAGTTAACATTGTATTAAGAGTCTTATTAGAAGCATTTAGATTAATTCACCCTTTAATTTGGTTATTTGTGTTCTTTTTTGGTGTGTCTTATGTTTTTAATATACAAACAGATAATATGGTTGTATCAATTATTGTTTTCACATTGTGGGGAACTTTCGAAATTGGTGATTTAGTAAGGAGCTATATAGAAAGTCTACCAAAAAGTCAGTTTGAATCAAGTGCAGCCATAGGGCTTACAAAAATTCAAATGTATAGATATGTAATTTTGCCACAAGTAGTAATAAGAAGCATACCAGCTATAGTTAATTTGGCAACGCGTCTTATAAAAACCACTAATATAGTATTTTTAATAGGTGTTTCAGAAGTGTTAAAGGTTTCGCAAAACATTATTCAGGTAGTATATTACAACAATCCTAATAGTTATATTTCGTTTACGATGTATTTCATCCTATTAATTGTTTACTTTATTATTTGTTATCCTTTATCATTGTTTTCAAAATATTTAGAGAAGAAAGTTTCGGTGATATAAGACACAATCAAAAACGAATTTTGCATACAAGAGGTGAAACACATGTTACTAAGTGTAAAAAATATTAAAAAATCCTATAAAGAAAATACTGTACTTAATGATATTAGTTTTGATGTGGAAAAAGGTGAGGTAATTTCTATATTGGGTCGTTCTGGCTGCGGAAAATCAACGCTTTTAAGATGTATTAACGGATTAGAAGAAATTCAAGGCGGAGAAATATATTTAAATAAAGAGTTAATTACAAAACCTGGAGCTAAATATAAACATTGGTGTGAGATAAGAAAAAAGATAAGTATGGTATTTCAAAGTTATGACTTATTTCCGCATATGAATGTTTTAAATAATATTATTTTAGGACCTATGAAGGTAGAAAAGAAAAGTAAAGATGAGGCTGTAAAAGAAGCTTTAAAGCATTTGGAGAGAGTAGGGTTAGCAGAAAAGAAATTAGCTTATCCAAGAGAATTATCTGGTGGACAAAAACAAAGGGTAGCTATCTGCAGGGCTCTTTCGATGAATCCAGAAATAATATTATTTGATGAGGTTACTGCTGCATTAGATCCAGAAATGGTAAGAGAAGTTTTGGATGTAATTAAAGGGTTAAAAGATCAAGGACTTACTATGCTCGTTGTTACACATGAAATGGCATTTGCAGAAAAAGTATCTGACAAGATTATATTTATGGAAGGCGGAAAAATTGCAGAAGTGAATACACCAGATAAATTTTTCAGCTCTCCAGATACAGTTGAAGCAAAAAGATTTTTAAATTTATCAGAGAATTAGTTGTCTAATAATTAGGTATCGAAATAAGATATTTAATGTTTTATATAAAATTTATATTTATTATTTATGGTTTAGGAGTGAATAAAATGAAGAAAACTAAAAAGATTTTAACAATTTTAGCTGGTCTTGCATTAGTAGTAGGGATGGTAGGCTGTGGAAATACAAGTCAATCAGGAGCAAGTGCACAACCTGGTTCAATAGCTGCAATTAAAAAAGCAGATACAATAAAAATAGGTATTTTTTCAGATGATGCACCATTTTGCTATCAAGATGCTGATGGAAGTTATAAAGGTTATGATGTAGAATTTGGTAAAAGAGTTGCTAAGGAATTACTTGGTGATGAAAATAAAATCACTTGGGTAGTTGTAAATCCAGCAGACAGAGTTGCTTATGTACAAACAGGAAAAGTAGACTTAATGCTTGCAGATTTCACAGTTACAGATGATAGAGCTAAAAGTGTAGATTTCACATTACCTTATGAAAAAGTTTCTATAGGTGTGGTTTCTAGCGAAAAGAATCCTATAACATCTGCAGATCAGTTAAAGGGTAAAACATTAGCTGTTAATACAGGTACTACACAAGATTCGTACTTCTCAACTAATGTTCCAGATGCAAACATAGTAAAAGTAGATGCTGTTTCAGATGGTTTCCAAGCCTTGACTTCAGGTAGAGCAGATGCTTTTTCACAAGATAATACAACAGTACTTGTATGGGCGAAAAAGAATCCTGGTTATGTAGTTGGTATTAAAGAATTAGGTAATAAAGATTATATAGCTGGTGCTGTTAAGCAAGGAAATAATGAATTATTAGATTATGTAAATGGCTTAATTAAAGGTAAATTAAAAGATGAACAATTCTTCCATAAAGATTATGAGGACACATTAAAGGCAAGTTTCCCAGACAATATTACTGCTGATCAAATTGTAGTTGAAGGTGGAGAAAAAGAATAAAAAATAGAGAATAGAAAATGGGGCTGTCGCATTCTTTAGTGCGACAGCCCCATTTTTATTGTACAGGAAAATATAGAATTTTCAGATAAGAAAACTCATTAAATCAGAAATTAGAAAGGTTTCACTTGACAATGAACAATGTACAAGTGTCAATAAAGGTTAAAAAATTCTATAAGGAATTTTACTCGAAATTGTATATTGTCAATTGCAAATTATCAATTGAAGCGTGGTGCAACCACTTTCCTCTGAGAAAATTTATCAAGTTCATGATACTAGGAGCACTATGTTTTTTTGGTTCTTATTGCCTTATCCAATTTCAGTATTTGCAAAGAAAGTTTATATTTTAACGCAATATATAGTATAATATTTGTTAGAATATATATAAAAGTAGTGTAACGGGAATTTAATAATTTCTAATATAATAATAGATGAGGAATATAAAGATATGACAAGTGAACTAGAGAAATACTACAATAAATTTTGCGAGGACAAAAGATTAACAAGAAAATATGGGCAAGTTGAATATATTACTTCAATGAAGTATATTCATGATTATCTAGATGATAGTAAAAATGCAAAAATCTTAGATGTTGGTGCTGGCACGGGGAGATACTCTGTACAACTAGCAAATGAAGGCTATGATGTTACTGCAATTGAACTTGTAAAGCACAATTTAGGTGTATTAAAGTCAAAAGGTAGTACAGTAAAAGCATATCAGGGAACAGCATTGGATTTATCAAGATTTTCAGATGATACTTTTGATATGACATTGGTATTTGGACCAATGTATCATTTATATACCTTTGAAGATAAAGTGAAAGCACTGCAGGAAGCAAAAAGAGTAACTAAGCCTTATGGTGTTATATTAGTAGCTTATTGTATGAATGAATATAGCGTAATAACATATGGTTTTAAGGAAAATAATATTCGTTCATCTATTGATAATGGAAAACTTACTGAGGATTTTCACGTTGTATCAAAGCCGGAAGATTTATATGATTATGTAAGAATTGAAGATATTAATAAATTGAACGAGGAAGTAAAACTTCAAAGAATAAAATTAGTTGCAGCAGATGGACCAGCTAATTATATGAGAACTGTTATAAGTGCTATGGATGACGATACCTTTAAGCTTTTTATGGATTATCATTTTTCTACATGTGAAAGACCAGATTTACTTGGAGCAAGCGGACATACCTTAGATATTTTAAGAAAATAATAATGAATTTAGTATGTATTTCATATTAATCATAAGCCTATGAAAGTCTAGAAATTAGATTTTTGTGGGCTTTTTTAATCTTGTTACAACAAATATATAAAAGGCATATTATAAGAATAAAAAGGAGAAATACATGAAACATAAAAAGCTGCCTGCAGAAAGATTTTTTGGTGATTTGAAACAAGTTTTCACTTTTTATGGAGCAATGCCTACTGGAGTTACTATTTCAGAAAATGGACGTATATTTGTAAACTTTCCTAAATGGGGAGATGATGTCAAGTTCACTGTAGCAGAAATAATTAAAAATAAGTTAGTTCCATATCCTGATTTAAGTACAAATGAGGTAGATTATGATAATTTAGATAAATGTTTTATAAGCGTGCAAAGTGTTGTTTCAGATGGTAGAGGAGCTCTTTGGGTATTGGATACAGCAGCACCAAAATTTTCGAGACCTATAAAAGGTGGAGCAAAACTTGTTTGTGTAGATTTAGCTACTAATAAAATTAAAAGAAGCTATACTTTTTCTGATGATGTAGTTTTACCTACTACTTATTTAAACGATGTGCGTATAGATTATCGTGTTGGAGATGAAGGATATGCATATATCACAGATTCAGCAGATAAGGGACCAGGTGGAATTATTGTAGTTGATTTATGCAGTGGAAAAGCATTTAGACGCTTAAATGGAGATAAATCAACTTCCTATGACAAAAATTTTCTTCCTAAAGTTGAAGGTAAGGTATTACTTAATAGAAGTAATAGTGGAGCAACCTCTAGAATTACAACGTCATCAGATGGAATTGCAATATCTCCTGATGGAGAAGTGCTTTATTACTGCGCGTTAGCAAGTCGAAACTTATATTCTATAGAAACGGAGCTTTTAAGAAACAGAAAGATTACAAACTCAGAATTATCTTCTTGTGTTAAATACTTAGGAGAAAAGGGTGCATCTGATGGTATGATCACCGATTCAAAAGGAACAATATATGCTGGAGATTATGAAAATAACAGCATTAGAATAATTTGGACAGACGGAACCATGAGAACTATTGCTCATGATCCACGAATACTATGGCCAGATACACTCTCAATAGGTACAGATAAATATTTGTATTTTACAGCCAACCAATTGCATAGACAAGCAAAATATCATTATGGAAAAGATTTAAGAGAAAAACCTTATGTGTTATTTAAAATGAAAATTAATGAATTACCTGCTCCTACAAAATAGTATTTTTTTATTCTTTAGGAATTTATAATAAAGTTAAAGCTGTGGATAACTTATTGAAAAGGCCAATTAAGTAGGTTTTGTGTGTCAAAAAGAATAAAAAATAAATCTTATTCGCCTGCCAGATTTTTCTCACATGCGTTCGAAAAGGCAGATGCGTAAAAAAATCTCCGGCTCCACAGTCGCCTTCGATTTTTTTATTAAGATTGACATCAATCACTTAAATGCCATAATATAAAATAAAAGGAAGTGATTTAACTATGTTTTTAGCAATAGTAGTTAGCTCCATGCAAAGATTGTAAGATGTGAAAAACTTTTGCTTGGAGCCAATATATAAAGTTTGAGTTTTTCATATTTTGTGCATATGAATGAAAATAATAGATGAAGTATAGGTAAATGTACTGAGCTATTAATTTTTTGATTATGCTAAAGCAAGCTTTGCATCTTCATTTATATATTAAATGTTGATTGGAGCGAAGAAATTATGAAATATGAAAAAGCACAAAATGTATTGCCAGACGGTATAATTGAAATAATTCAAGATTATATTGATGGTGGATATATCTATATACCTAGGAAAAATGAAAATAAAAAATCCTGGGGAGAGAATACTGAAACTAAAAGATATCTTAGAGCACGAGATAAAGAAATAATTAATGAGTATTACTCTGGAATGTCTGTTAAAGTGTTATCGGAAAAATATTTTTTGACAGAAGGAAGTATTAGAAGAATAATTAGAAAGCAAAGAAATTCTACTTAAGATTAAGGCATATTTTTCAAAGTTATTACTATGAAAGATATGCCTTAAGTGACGTTTTGTCTTTAAAAATGTATAATTTGGAAGTTTAACGTTACCAAGATTTATTACTTATACTATTATATTTGTATAAGTAAGGTGAGAGGCAAGAATACTGGGCTGTTATTTTTTTGATTGTGCCTAAATAGTTATAACAGTTTTAAAATAGAATTCATATAATCAATTATTTAACGTAAAGTTTAGTAGTGGGTATTTAAAAATTAGGAATATTAAAGAAAGTAATAAATTTAGTAAAGGGGAGTGAGTATGTTATATGGAAACAAAAAATAATGTTTATTATGGGATGGTTGATGTATTACGTTTAGTGTTTGCTATTTTAGTTATGATGATTCATACAATGGCATTTCAGTCTGTAAATGAAAATTTACGGATAGCAACTAGCATGGGGATTTGTAGACTTGCAGTACCGTTTTTCTTTATAGTATCAGGTTACTTTTTATATAATCGAATCAAATCGCCAAAAGAACCTAAAGCTACATTAAAAAGATTATTAGTACTCTATGTTTCATGGGTTCTTATAGAAACTGTAACTTTGATTCCAGTTGTATTAAGTAACTTAAATATGCCAATAAGAATTATTATTCAAAGATTTTTATTTATAGGTATTACAGGAAGCCTTTGGTATATATCTTCCTTAATTATTACTATTTTTATAATAGCGCCATTACTAAGAAGAGATAAAATAGCTTTTTTACTTATAGTTGGGTTTATATTATATTTATTTGGGACAAGCGGAGATACTTATAATGGATTATATGAAAATACTGTGTTAAATCCTTTAATTAAAGGCTACACAGGAATATTCTTTCTTCCTCAAGTAGGTATTACTGAATCAGTTCTTTTCGTAACTTTAGGTGCAGCAATAAGTAAATATAAATTAAATGAAAAAATAAAAAAAGCAGGTTTATTAAGTATAATATCTATAATAATATTATTAATTGAAACATTTTTATTAAATAAAACAGGTATTGCTAAAGATGCTAATATGTATTTATCTGCCATAATTTCAGCACCACTTATATTTATTTGGGCAATTGAGTATAGTAAAAATATTTCATCTAAAGTCTCTAAAGCCTGCAAGGAATACAGTATAGGGCTATATTGTTCACATCAGATAATAATGATTTGGATTATTATACTTTTACCTGCATTTGCTGCAAACTCAATGATTAAGTTTATATTTACCTTATGTCTATCTGCTTTAATAATCACCTTGATTAGAAAGACTAAATTAAAGAATATTATTTTAAAATAAGGCACATGAAAATAGTCTGGCAGATGGGCTTGTTATTTTTTTGATTGTGCCTAAATTAAAGCGTATAGAAATCTCTGGGATAGTTAGTATACTCACTCTGGGGATTTTTTATTTTTATAAATATTTCTTGCGATTATAAATATTGCAGAATTATTTATGAACTTGGTCTTTGCACTGGGGAATGATATTATTCATTATGAGGACACGAGGAGATGAATAATATGAGTATTTTATCAATCGAAAACATGAGTCATTCATTTGGCGATAGAATATTATTTAGCAATGCCTCTTTTAGATTATTAAAAGGGGAACACATTGGTCTTATTGGTGCAAATGGAGAGGGAAAATCAACCTTTATGAAAATTATTACAAATAAGGTTTTGCCAGATGGAGGTAAAATTGATTGGAATAGTAAGTTTAGCATTGGATATATGGATCAATGGGTTGATTTAAAAGAAGGAATTACTGCATTTAATTTTTTAAAGGAAGCCTTTATAAATTTATTTAATATAGAGAATAAAATTAATGATTTATATAGCAAGCTTGGTAATATGAATGAAGTGGAAATGGATAAATGTTTAAAAAAAATTGCAACTATGCAGGAAATTTTAGATAAAAGTGATTTTTACAGCATTAATTCCAGAATACAGGCAACTGCAGCTGGCCTTGGAATTAAGGAGCTCCTAGATAGGGATGTTTCAACATTAAGCGGAGGACAGAGGACTAAGGTTTTACTTGCCAAACTGCTTTTAGAGAAACCGGATATTTTATTATTAGATGAGCCGACTAATCATTTGGATGAAGAGCATATTGAATGGCTTAAAAATTATTTAAAAAACTATGAAAGTGCATTTATATTAATATCTCATGATAATAGTTTCTTAAATAGTGTAGTGAATGTAGTTTATCATCTTGAGCACAAAACCTTAACAAGATATGAAGGAAATTATGATTATTTTGTAAGGCTTTATGAAATACGAAAAGAGCAGAGGCTAATTGAATATAAAGAACAGCAAAATGAAATCGCAAAGCTTGAAGATTATATAAGAAAAAATAAAGCAAGAGCTTCAACTTCAAAGCAGGCTAAGTCAAGAGAGAAAAAGCTTAATAAAATTGAAAAGATAGAAATAAAAAAAGAAATTATAAAACCTCATTTTAACTTTAAAAGTGTAAGGTTGCCAGAAAGTATAATATTTAAAGCAAATAATCTAATCATTGGATATACTACACCTTTAAGTAAACCTCTAAATTTAAAAATGAAAAGAGGAGAAAAAATTGCAATAACAGGAGCTAATGGTTTAGGGAAAACTACTCTCCTAAAAACCTTGCTTGGATTATTAAAACCAATAGATGGTGAAATAACTTTAAGCGATTATAGAAAGATTGGATATTTTGAACAGGAAATCATAGAAGATAATACTGCTTCGGTTTTGTATGATGTTTGGAACACCTTTCCAGATTTGACTCAAACAGAAGTGAGAAGTAATCTTGCTAGATGTGGATTAACAAGGCAGCATATAGACAGCCCTATTAATATATTGAGTGGAGGAGAGCAGGCTAAAGTTAGGCTGTGCAAGCTGATTAATGAACCTAGTAATCTGTTGGTTTTAGATGAACCAACAAATCACTTGGATATTTATTCTAAAAACGAGCTTAAACGTGCCTTAAAGGAATATGACGGCAGCATAATAATAGTATGTCATGAACCAGAGTTTTATAAAGAAATTGCAACAGATGTATGGAATTGCGAGGAGTGGAGGTGTTGCAATAAATAATATCAATGAATAAATGTAAAGAAAAATACAAAATTTATATGGAGAACTATGTCACTATATAGTTTTTGCGGTACAGAAAATTCATAGGATATTATTGAATTTGAAGATGGTACTTTGTCTTCAAAAATAAAGCCCATGAAAATCAAAAACTTTGATTTCATGGGCCATTTTTTAATTCAGAATAAGTAAATATATACTTATCTAAATAATATGTATTTTTAATTTTAACAGTCATAAAATAACTAAGTTACTTTATTTAGATGCAAATTTATATTTATTTTATAAGGGTTGAAATTATTGTTATTGAATCTTTGCAATGTTTTTTAAAGTTTCAATAGAAGAAGTTATTTCACCCATAGAAGCAGTCAATTCTTCAGTAGCAGCAGCCTGTGAATCAGCAGCTAAGCTTGATTCAGATATTTCATTTTCAATGTGTGCTATTGATTCTTTTATTTGCAACATTACATTTGATATTTGCTTACCGGATTCGCTGCTAAGCTGCGATAATTTCTTCATTTCATTTGCAACCACACTAAAGCCTTTTCCTGCATCACCTGCTCTAGCTGATTCTATTGCAGCATTTAAAGCTAATAAATTTGATTGAGAGGCAATATTTTGGATTGAAACAAGTATTGAATCAATATATTGCAGCCTTTCATTAGTTGTTTTTGTATAGTTTACAATATTATTTATAGCAGCAGCTAATTTTTGAGAAGAATTTGCTATATCTTCAAGACCTGAACCAGTTTGTTCTATAGAACTGAAAATGTTTTCAGAAGAGTCCTGAATAATAGTCTGCTTTTCAAGGCTTTTTGCAATACCAACCGCTCCAAAGACATCACCATTATCATCAATAAGCGGGTAGCATATCCCTTGAAATACTATTCCAAATATTTCTTTCGGTAAAATATTTGAAGTGATTTTTTTTGTTCTTATAGCTTCAAGATAAGGGTCCCCCTCCTGTATCCTATCCCCTACATTTAATTTCATTGGAATTTTTTCATTAGGGTAATAAGCTATGAATTTTTCAGTATCTGTAATTGATACAGCAATATCTTCCTTAACCATATCTTTAAGTAGTGGAAGTACATCTTTTAATGAATTGATTATTTCTTTAGTCATATTTATTCACCTCTCATAATTTGTTAGTTATTTTACATTATACTACATAATTTTATAAAATTCACATATTATGAAATTAAATTTATATATATCGCAATTAGTTTTATGCATTTTACATCTAGATAGTTACTTAGCCTATAAGCCTTCCAAATGTAAATTTATTATTGCAACATAGTATATATATGTTGCAATTGAAAATTTACAATGTACAATTGACAATTATGGTTGAAATCCTTACAGGATTTCTTCAATAATTGTTAATTGTGAACTGTACATTGCAAATTGCAATATATATATAATAAAAGTTTGCTTACATGGGATGCATTATCTGAAGCTCCATCAAATAATTATATTTTGAACATGCAGATAAATCTACCATTTTTGATACTAAAAAAGCTGTAGTGTCAATTGTTATATTGTTGCTATTAGCATATTTAGTTAAATCATTTATGGCAGATTCAGTATTTTTTTCTGAATAAATAAAGCGTTGATTAATATATCTGCCTTCACGAAGAATTCTGGATTTTAATCCAGGTATTGCTTTATCAGAAAATATACCAAAGCCTTTAACTATTAACTTGTGTGTTTCAATATATTCTTGCAAGGAAATTAAGAGGCACATAGTATTATTTTCTTTACTATCTATAGTGATTATATTATTAATATTTCGATTTACATATTTATCTATATCATAAATGGATGTATCAAGTTCAACATAATAAAGTTTACGACTCATCAGATATTGTTCATATATTTGAATATTTGGAGGATGTTTCTTTCGATCTTTAATATCAGAAATTAGGGTATCAGTGATTTGTTTTGAGAATTCAAGAGCTGCAATTTTTTTATCAAGTTGCTCGCCATGAGCCTTTAAAAATGTTAATAATGTATCATAATCTTTGTTTTCATCAAGTAAATTTTTTATGTCTTCCAATGGAATTAATAAGGTTTTATTTAAATAACGAATAACATCAATTATAAAAAATTGATCATAACTGAAATATCGATATTTAGTGTCAGGGGAAATATAGCAAGGCTTTAATAAATTTAAATGATCATAATGGCGTAATATTTTAGGTGATATGTTCATATAGCGAGATACTTCTCCGATTGTATATAAATTTGTCATTTTTTTCACACACTCCTATTGACTTTACCATTATGGTAACGTTTATATTTATAGTATAAGTTAGTTTTTTTACTAAAGTCAAGAAATTTGGAGGTTAATATGAGTGAGATTAAAGTCGTAATAGATGGTATTGAATTATATGCTGACGAAAACAAAACTATAATGGAAGTAGCTGAAGAAGCTGATATTTATATTCCTCATCTTTGTCATCATCCAGACTTGGAGGCTGTTGGAGGCTGTAAGTTATGTGTTGTTGAAATAGCAGGTAAGGATAAGATTCAGACAGCATGCACTACAAAAGTTGAAAAAGAAATGATAATTAAAACAAAGTCTGAAAAGTTAGATTCTATGAGAAGGTTATCAATGGAATTAATGCTTGCAAACCATGTAGATGATTGCACAACATGCCCCAAATATTTAAAATGTGAGTTGCAGTCGTTAATACAATACTTAGGTGTAAGTACTTCAAGACTTAGAAGAACTTTAAATGCAGTTCCAGTTGAAACTGGCAATCCATTAATTATAAGAGATTTAAACAGATGTGTTGCATGTGGTAGATGCATAAGAGTGTGTAGAGATGTACGAGGAGTAGGAATTATAGGACTTGATAAGAATGAAGAAGATAGAACATATGTAGGAATTAAAGATAATCTATCCTTAATAGATGCTAACTGCCGTTTTTGTGGTGCATGTGTTGAAGTTTGCCCAACAGGAGCATTACAAGATAAAAAGGGAATATTCAAGGATGGAAACAGAAATGATGTATTGATACCATGCAAACATGAATGTCCAGCAGGAATCAATGTTCCTAAATATGTTAGATTTATAAAAGATGGAGATTATGAAGAAGCAGCAGCAGTAATTCGTGAGAAAGCACCATTTCCAAAATCTTTGGGACTTGTTTGTATGCGCTTTTGTGAGGCTGCATGTAGAAGAAAAGATATAAATGGGTCAGTTTCTATTCGTGATTTAAAAAGATTTGCAGCTGAAGTGGATTCACAAAAATGGAAAGAGAAAGCTTTTAAAAAGCAAAGTACTAATAAAAAGGTTGCAATTATAGGGGCTGGACCAGCTGGATTAACTGCAGCATATTATCTTGCAAAATTAGGACATAGTGTTGATGTTTATGAAAAACTTCCTGTTTCAGGAGGTATGTTATCAGCTGGTATACCAGATTATCGTCTGCCTAAGGAAGTTGTAGAATCAGAAATTGCTATTATCAAAGAAGCAGGAGTAAATATTATTACAAACAAGAAAGTTAACTCTATAAAAGAATTAATGGACAAAGAATATGATGCAGCTTTAATTGCAATAGGAACAGATAAGGGAGTGCGTATTCCGATTCCAGGTTCTAATTTAAAGGATGTATATGTAAATATTGATTTTTTAAGAAGAGATTTAATTGATTTAGATATAACTATGAAAAAGTCAGTTATTGTTTTAGGTGGCGGTAATGTAGCGTTTGATTGCGCAAGGTCAGCTAAGAGGCTTGGCTGTGAAAAAGTAGCTGTTGTTTGTCTGGAGAATGAGAAAAATATGACAGCCAGCCAAGAAGAAATAGATGAAGCAAAAGAAGAAGGAATTGAAATCTATAATAGCAGAACTTTTATAAAAATTGAGGAAAGTGAAGGAAAGGTTTCCGGACTTTTGTGCCAAGAAGTAGAAGATTTTCACTTTGATGAAAATAGAAAATTGGTCTTAAATATAAAACCAGATTCTGAACATTTAATTCAAGGAGAGATGGTGATTTTTGCAACAGGTCAAAAGGCAGATCTTACTGGCTTTGAAGAAATAGAAGTTAATGCTAAAGGATTAATTAATATTGATGAAACTTGTAAAACCAGTGTAGATGGAGTTTTTGCAGTTGGTGATGCAGTAACGGGAACTGCATCTGTAATTCAAGCCATAGCTGGTGCAAGGAAAGCAGCTTCAAATATTGATATATATTTAGGGGGAGATGGAAACATAGAAGAAATATTATCAACAGATCAGCCCTTAGATGGAAAGATAGAAATAGAAAAGGATTTTGCTCAAAAAGAATGTAATCATTATAAGTGCATTTCGGTTGATAAAAGAATTGATAATTTTAAGTTAATGACAGTTGGTCTGGATGAAAAAGCAGCACAATGTGAAGCTTCCAGATGTCTTCAATGTGATTTACGTCCTCAGCTTACGAAGGCAAAATTTTGGACAGAATATAAAGTTAAATAGGGAGGTGAGGAAAAAATGGTTTTGGAAGATATAAAAATATCAGGATATGGAATTAAAAATAAAAATGTGGCAGACAAATGGAAAAGGTCAAGCTTTAAGGAGTTGGCATGCCTTTTTATTGAAGACAGCAGACAAAGTGAAAATATTAAGTATTTATTAGAAAAATATATAAATGAAGCTGCTGATGGAATTAAGATATGCATGAAGGAACTAAAAATAAATGAATGTAAGATTTATCTTAGTGAATGTTATAGTGATTTCTTAATAGAATTAGAAAAGCAAGGTTTAAAAGTAATTTTAGTAGATAATCATAAAGCTTTTGAAGCAGAAGTATTTAATGAACACACTCTTGTTCATAATGCAGAAACTATGCTGGCACTTAGTCGTTTTTTATCTGAAGAAAGTTATGTCCCTAGAAAAATTGTTTCTATAGCCGGAGATGTTAAAAATCCAGGAGTATATGAAATTCCATTAGGTACATCTTTAAGAAAAATCATAGACGAATATGGTAATGGTACTGAATCAGGAAAGACAATAAAATTTGTACAAGTAGGTGGAAATACAGGAACTGTTTTTACTGAAGACGAATTAGATGTAGCATTCACATATGAAAATATGATTGGAAATGGCACAATAATGCAAGTGGGAAAAATTGAAGTATATAACATAGATACTTGTATAGTAAAATGGATTACTGAAAAAATGTTAGCTAATAGCAAAGAAACTTGTGGAAAATGTGTATATTGTAGAGAAGGAATATATCAGCTTTATAAAATAATAAAGGATGCAACTGAAGGTAAGGGTAAGGATAGCGATATAGATTTAGCAATTGAATTATCTGAAACTATAAAAGTTGGAACTTTATGTGATTTTGGAAGGAGTGCCTCAAATCCATTATATACTGGTATTAATAAGTTTAGAGATGAATTTGAAAAGCATATTGATAGAAAAATATGTAATACATTAGACTGCATTTCTTATGCAAATTATTATATTGATCCTAAAATCTGCGATGGCTGCAGTAAATGTATTGATTGCCATCAAGGAGCAATAAAAGGAGAAACAAATTTTATTCATATTATTGATCAAGATTCTTGTGATAAATGCGGAAAATGTGAAGAAATATGTAGCTTAAAAGCAGTTAAAAGATATGGAAATATAAAGCCTAATCTACCTTTAGAACCAATAGAGGCTGGAAGCTTTGAAGAAAGTGCATTTGTTGAAAAGAAAGGTCTTGGACTTGGAAGAAGAAGAAGAAAGTAGCTAGTAATTAAAATTTTATATAAATATTAGGAGGTAAGAAAAATGCGTGAAATGGAAGCAGATGTAATCATAGTAGGTGGAGGGGCAGCAGGAATGGCAGCAGCTATATCAGCTGCAGAGCAAGGAGCAGAAGTTATTGTATTTGAAAAGGCAAACACAACTGGTGGATGTGCAAACATGGCAATGGGGCTTTTAGGAGTAGAAACAAAAATGCAAAAAGAAAGACTTGTTGATTGTACAAGAGAAGGAGCATTCCAAAAATTTATGGACTATACTCATTGGCGTTCAGATGCTAGATTGGTGAAAAACTACCTATATAAATCAGCTAGTACAATTGAATGGTTAGAGGAGATGGGAGTAAAATTTGCATTGCCATCAAAATACTTCCCAGGTTCAGAAGCAACATGGCATATTGTACAACCCAAAACTGGAGCACCAGGTCTTAGAGCTGCTGCTACCATGATTAAAGCAATGACTGATAGAGCAGAAGAATTAGGCGTTAAGATATGCCTTGAAACACCAATTCAAAGCTTAATTAAAGATGATGGTGAAGTTATAGGGGTAGTTGCTAAAGATAAAGATGGAGAAATTGAAGCATATGGTTCAGCAGTTATTATTGCAACAGGTGGTTTTGGAGACAGTCCAGAATTCATTAAAAAATATACAAAATTTGAATGGGGAAAAGATCTATTCTCTTATAGAATTCCAGGACTTACAGGTGATGGAATAAGTATGGCATGGGAAGCTGGCGCAGCAAGAGACAGAATGGATATGGAACTAGTTTTCTTTGCACCTAATACAGGTGGATATGCTCCAATAGAACTTCCATTTAGACAACCAAATCTTTTTGTTAATTTAGATGGAGAAAGATTTTATGATGAAGCTGTAGTTGAAAATCCTGTATTCTCAGTTAACGCTATTTGCAGGCAAAAAAATAGAACTGCATTTTCAATTATAGATGAAAGTATTATGAAGCTATATGAGAAAAATGGGTTAGATTTAATTAATGTAGTTACTTCAAATATAAGTATGGATGATTTTAAGCAGGAAATGAATGATCTAATCAAGAATGGAAATGATGTTTTATTTATTGCAGATTCTATTGAAGAATTAGCAGATAAAACAGGAGTTGATAAGGAAGGACTTGTAAAGACAATCAATGAATATAATGAAAGCTGCAAGTCAACAGATACAGTATTTAATAAAAATCCAAAATATCTAAAACCATTAGTTGGACCAAAATACTATGCTTTAAAGTTTGCTCCAAGTGCATACGGAAGCTTAGGTGGAATTAAGATTAATTACAACACAGAAGTAATTGATACTGAAGATAAAGTGATACCAGGTTTGTTTGCAGCAGGAACAGATGCAAATTCTGTATGCAATCCTGATTATGTATTTATACTTCCAGGAAATACTCTAGGATTTGCAGTAAATTCAGGAAGAATCGCTGGTGAAAGTGCTGTTAAATACATTAAAGAGCATTTTACAGAAGAATAGAAAAGTTTAATTGCTTTTGTAGAATTTTAAAGGTAATGCTTTAAACCCACTAAAATCTATATTAATCTAGATTTTAGTGGGTTATTTATTTTCATATGCCTAAAGTGGTGTATTAACACCATTTACCTTAGCTTGTTCATCATCATCAATTGGAATTACAATACATTTCTTTCCATCTATTATCTGTGATTTTATTTGAGCTACTTTTTGAGGTTTTACTTGAAGTACTATATCATAGTTTGGAACTGAATTTTCCTCAGCATCTATTTCGGATTCGGATTCTAGCTCAGCTTCGGAGGCTTGTTCTAAATTAATATTAGCATCTGTTTCTAAAGCAATATCTGCTTTTGCTTCAAAGGTGTTATTATCATCTGACTCTAAAGCCAATTCAGGTTCTGCATCTAAAGCTGATTCTTTTTCTGGATCTAAGTTAGTATCTTGCTTTGTTTTTTCAAGTCTTTCTTCAAGTATTCGTACTTTCTTTTCAAGTGTTTCTTCCTTTTTTCTTTGTTCATTTGCGGCAAGTACTTTTTTATCAATTAAATTTTCTGCTGCAGGAGGAGTATCACCAAATTCTCTAGAATATAATTTTTCAATTTTTTCCGTAATTTCTTCAGGAATTCCACTTTCAATTAAAATATCTTGAATATTATCATTATTTAAAACTATGGGTTCAGAGTTCTTACCATTAACAGTAGTATGATCATCTATCATAGTATTTAGAGTATCTTGAATTTCCATAATTAAGCGGTCAGATTTTTCATCATCATATCCAATAGCATTACGAATAATAGTATGGAATTTTTCTTTTTGCTCAGTTGCAGTTTGTTTTGAACTACAGCCTAAAACTTCTTCCATAAATTCAGGATGTGGCTCTTTTGCATCTTTTGTGTAATACATGATTGAATTAATATCAGTGCTGCGGTCTATAAAAGCTGGAAATACAAATCCAAGATCTGGAGGACCAACTACCCAG
Source organism: Clostridium sp. DL-VIII (assembly GCF_000230835.1). Classification (NCBI taxonomy): domain Bacteria; kingdom Bacillati; phylum Bacillota; class Clostridia; order Eubacteriales; family Clostridiaceae; genus Clostridium; species Clostridium sp. DL-VIII. The sequence goes on along the minus strand of NZ_CM001240.1, from coordinate 5,478,847 downwards.
TCTCTAATACGTGCTCCGATTCGATTTTCATCCTCAATATATCCAAGGCCTGGCTTGGAGAGTGATACTGGGCATATTGCACATAAAATATATTCATATACTTCTTCTGATTCATCTAATTTTGAATTATCTGTAGTTTTTGTCATGACATCATAAGCATCATGAAAGATAAGTATCAAAAAATTACCTGTATAGTCATAACTATCTATGATTAATTTGTAGAAGTTATTAAGTAGAACGTCATTTTTTAAGCTGCTTTTTTTTAGTTCTATTAGAGAAAGCTGTCTGCTGCCTACACCTTCTTCCTCAAGAGGAAAATTAAGTTCAAGAATATTATTTCCGATTGTACCTGATAATGTTTTTTTCGCAATCTCTAAGTATTTGAAAAATTCTTCTTCCCTTAGATTAAGGAAGGTTTCTTTAAGATTTAATACAATATTTTTTTGACCATCTACATAGCAGCCACACATTTTGGTAAATGTACATTCGTCCTTTTTTAAACGTCTTTTTAATTCTAATATATCTTTTTTTCTCATATATCGCCCTCTCATTTCATGAGTTATTAAGCACGTAAAAGTTAGCAAGTCCAAATTAGCCATGAATGTTTTTATTAGATACACCAAGGCAGATTAACTTGTTAGTTTTTTATGTGCTTTAGTACATAGTAAGGAGTATGTTACATAATATAGTATAGTGTTCAAGGAAGATGTCTGCAAGTATATATGTTGCAATAATAAAATTGCATTTAGGATGCATGTCCCTTAAGTAAATATTCATAGGTTAAATGTAGAAAAGCATTAATCTCAGTGTTAAAGACAATTTAAAAATCTAACGAGGAAATTAGGTTAGTGCAATTTTGGGTTTAATGTGAATAATTTATGGGATATAATATAATTAATAGGAAGCCAAAGAGTCAAAAAGAAATTAGAATATTTTAGGAGGGATTAATTTGCAGATTCAATTAGATAATGCTATTGAAATACTAAAGAAGGAATTTAATCCTATAGTCATATACTTATTTGGTTCAGCGGCCCAAAATAGACTTAGGGATGACAGCGATATTGATATTGCTTTTTTAACTGATAATGATGTAAATGATTATGAATGTTTCATTAAAGCTCAAGAGCTGGCTGATGTTTTTAATAGAGATGTGGATTTAATAAATTTAAATGCATCATCAACGGTATTTAAGGCTCAAGTAGTAGGTACAGGTAAAATAATATATTGCAGCGATGAAACTAAGAGGATGTATTTTGAAATGAGGGCTTTTAAATCATACGCAATGTTAAATGAAGAACGTGAAGTTATTTTAAAGAAGATTAAAGAAAGAGGAACTGTATATGGGAAATGATGTTATCTTTAATAAAATTGAAACTATTGAAAGGTGCATAAATAGGATTAAAGAAGTATATGATAATAATCCAGATAATTTAAAAGAGTATACAAAGCAGGATTCAATAATTTTAAACGTCATAACGTATAACTTGTAATAAATACAGCAATTTGATATAATCGTATAGGTTAAAATAACATATGGTCAGTTCGAAAGCCTCCTGACTTAAAATAAAACTACGGTTAAATAATTAAGGACAATAAAGATTTAAACTAATTTGTTATTAGTGGAATCTTTTATTTTTGTTGAGTTTATTTATCGTAGGATATGTCCTACGATTTTTTTCATTTGAAGGCTTTTGAAAAATGATATGTAATGTTGACTTAAAAAGTATTGTTAACAGAATGGAGAAATTTATATGAATAATGATAAAACAGTAAATAGATTAGTTAAAACAGCTATTGTAGCAGCTCTTTATGCAGTTATAACATTTGTATTAGCGCCAATAAGCTATGGACCTATACAATTCAGAATATCCGAGATAATGGTATTACTGGCATTTTTTGATCCTTTTTATATTGCAGGACTTACCATTGGATGTTTTATTGCAAATATGCTCGGGCCAAATGGAATTATGGATATTATATTTGGTACTTTAGCAACCTTTATTAGCGTTTATGCTATTTCAATTACAGGAAAGTTTGTAAAGAATAATAAAACTTCATTAATAATAGCATCATTATGGCCTACTATTTTTAATGGTATAATAATCGGATGGATGCTTAACTATGTTTATCAGCTTCCGCTTTTATTATCAATAGGAGAAGTTACAATTGGAGAATTTGTTGTTGTTACAGTAGTTGGAGTACCGGTTATTAAATTACTACAAAATAGGTTTGATAAAGTGTTTGTAATCTATAAGAATTAAAATAAATAATCACTATTTTTAGAATTATGGCAAAAATAATTTTCGAGTTTATTGCATTTATAATAAGCTGCTTAGATTTCACATAAAGCCCATGAAAATCTATAATTTAGATTTTTGTGAGGCTTTTTTATATTATCTATAATTATTAAAGTATATAGCATAATCAGAAATAAAAAATCTAATATAAAAGTAATATATTATTAAAAAGTCAATATATTTTCATTAAAAGTACATTATTGGTAATATTATAGATATTCATATAAGAATAAGAAAAAATTGTATTTTAAGATTTATTTTATACCTTTTGAGGAAAAAGTATGTATTTAAATTAAGTATCGTGAGAATATGTAATTGTAAACGTATAATCAAGATTGCTCTATGTAAACATAAATTAAAGGAGAGGCGATGATAAGATGAAAAAAAGAATTACAAAAAGCATGAAGGTTCAAAAGGTTTCAGAGAAGGTAATGTTAGCAGCCTTAGCATCATCAATGGTAATAGCACCAGCATTTGGTGTTAGCGCCAGTACTATAAGTACTGGAAATACAGTAACTAGTACAAGTAGTACTACCCAGGCAGCAGTATCTTTAGTATCAGCTAAAGCTACAACATCACTTGTAGAAAGCAGTACAGTATCTATATTAGATAGTGAAGGCTGGTTAGAATCAGCTAATGTAGAATGGAGCCCAGTTAGCGGAGCTACTGGATATGATGTGTATTATAAAGGAGCATCTGCTTCAGATTCTTCGTACAAGCAAATAGACAATGACTTAATTAGAAAATATCCATCATATTTTAGAGCAGATGTGCTAGGTCTTGCAGCAGGAAATTATGTAATAAAAATAGTTCCCGTTGCAAATAATGCAGAAGTTACCTCAGAACAGACAATTACAAAGACACTTAGTGTAAAAGCAAATACAAGGGAAGGCTTTGCGTTTTCTTCAGCTTCACCAATGGGGACAGGCTCAGGTGGATATAATAACGATGGCACTATAGCAAGTAATGCACAAGTATTATATGTAACATCAGACAATGTAAACACTATAACAGCAGATGTTATAACTAATAGCAAAGGAACAAAAACAACCTGCACAGGTCTTGTTGATATTTTGGCAAAACGTCAAAAGGGATATGATAAGACACCTCTTATTATTCGTATGATAGGTGAAGTCAAAGCATCAGATATTAATGGTCTTAATAGCAGTGGATATCTTCAATTAAAAGGCTGTTATAATGTTACACTTGAAGGTGTAGGAGAGGATGCTACAGTCTATGGATGGGGAATACTTGTTAGAGATGCTCATAATGTAGAAGTTAGAAATCTTGGTATTATGCTATTCCCTGATGATGGAATTTCACTTGATACTGATAATGAAAATATTTGGATTCATAATAATGATATTTTCTATGGTGCAGCTGGAAGTGATGCTGACCAGGTAAAAGGTGATGGATCTTGTGACATAAAACTATCAGACTATATTACAGTTTCATATAATCATTTTCATGATTCAGGGAAATCATCACTTTGCGGTATGAGTGACACAGAAGACTTTCATGTAACATATCATCATAACTGGTTTGATCATTCAGATTCAAGGCATCCTAGAATTAGGGTCGGAACTGTTCACGTGTACAATAATTATTTTGATGGCAATGCAAAATATGGAGTTGGTGTTACTAAGGGAAGTTCAGCTTTTGTAGAAGCAAATTATTTTAGAGATTGCAAATATCCAATGTTAACATCTTTACAAGGTACAGATATCTATAATAATAGTAAAGGAACCTTCTCAGGTGAGGAAGGAGGAATGATTAAAGCTTACAATAATAAAATAGAAGAAGCTTCGAGATTAGTTTATGCTAATCAAGATTCAACTCAATTTGATGCATATTTAGCTGCCTCAAGAAATGAAGTTGTTCCAAGCACATATAAAACTTTAAGCGGAGCTCACACTTATAATAATTTCGATACAAGCTCATCAATGTATAAATATACTCCGGATTCTCCAGAAAATGTTGAAAGTGTTGTGACTACTTATGCAGGAAGAATAAATGGGGGAGATTTTATATGGAATTTTACAGATGCTGATGATGCAGATGATAGTTTAAATACACAATTGATGGCTAAAATTAAAGGTTATCAATCTGATTTAGTATCTGTAGGAGGAAATTCAGTAAATTAAATAGTAACTGCAAGTATATTATTTTAAAAATTGAGTTTTGCATTCATCATATAACTCATGAAAGTTCTTATAGTGTAGATTTTCATGAGTTATTTTAATTAATTATATCATTCATTAGTTAAACGTGGGGCGGCCTGAAGAAATGTAATATTTATTTACGTGGCGGCTTTTGGAATATGCTATAATAATCTTATTATTTGTTAAAGGAGAAGGGTAGCATGTCTTTATTTAGTAGAAGCAGATTAAAAGTAAAAAATAAAGAAGATGGAAATAAATTTAAGAGCCTTATAGAATATTATGAGATAGAACAAAAAGATGAGTTTAATGTAAATGTTTTAAAAGAGCTGATTGGAAATAATCTATGTCTGGGAGTCATAGATTCTAAACTATTATATAATGGAGCTCAGGAAGAATCAGAAATTACATTTGAGGAAATAATAGAGAGATTAGATAGTATAGACATAGTATATAAAAAAATTGAGATAAAGAAAATACCAGAAATATCGATGTTTGGTTTGACTATTAAAAAAGGATCTAAGAAAACTGATAAAGATTATATTATTGGATTTGTTGTTAATAAAGATAATTTTAAGGATATAGAGAAGTACATAAATAAACTTAATATATATTATTTTATAGATAAAACTGGACTCTGTGAGGAAGCGTTGCTTCAAAAGTTAGAGAGAAATTATGAAGATATAGATGAAATCGGTAATTATTTTTGCTGTCAAATCTTTAATAATAATTTTATGAATCAGCTAATTATTTCATCGGAAATTGAATTAGCTTCAGAAATTAAAGAAGTAGTTAATAGATGCTATTTAGAGTTAAAATAATATGGAATATAATTATTAAAAAAGGAGGACTAATATGGAAAATGTGATTCAAAATATAAAGTCGAGAAGAAGTATAAGAAAATATAAAAAAGAACAAATAAAAGACGAGGATTTATATACAATCTTAGATGCAGGAAAGCATGCACCTAGTGGAGGAAACTCTCAGACATGGCATTTTACAGTGGTTCAGAATAATGAAATTCTTTTAGAATTAAATAGATATATTAAAGCAGCTTTTGAAAGACTAGAAGTAGATGAAAATACGTATAAAAGCAAAAAAACTGGCAAAATTGCTTCAAAAAATGATGACTACAGTTTTTATTACGGGGCTCCAACTGTAGTTATAGTATCTAATGATTGCACTTATAGTAATGCAATGGCAGATAGCGCCTGCGCCATAGAAAACATGCTCTTAACTGCAAATTTCTTAGAACTTGGAGCATGCTGGATAAATCAAATAACTTGGTTTGATGGCGATGAAAATGTAAGAAGCTTATTAACACGTCTTGGAATTCCAGAAAAGCATAAGGTTTGCGGCTCACTATGTGTTGGTTACATAGACGGCATAAAGCCAGTGAAGAAGATGTTAAAAGAGAATACAGTAACAATTGTAAAATAATAATAAACAATAACACTAACGAAGATCTAACATTTGGATTTTCGTTAGTGTTTTATTTATAGATATAAATTAAGTATTAATGTATTTACACATGAACAAGAAAGTTAGCCTTAAAGAATATTTTGAAGAAGAATTATGTTATAATATGAGAAAGTTAGAAGAAAAATAACAATATTGTACTTAAATGAAAATTAGGTATTATTGCATTTTTAGGTTTGAGGAATATAAGGATGATAAAAAAATTTATATTATATGTAACATGTTTAATAATTGTCAATTTATTATTATTAAATGGATGTGTAAGTGTGAATAATAATGAAGGAAATGAGACGACTGGTTTAAAAGAAAGCACAAATGGGATTAGTAAAAATACTCAAGCAAAAATAATTGATTATATTAATAATTATTCTAAGGATAATGAGTTTAATGGCGCAATTCTCGTCTCAGATGGTAGCAACATAATATTAAATAAAGCATTTGGAATGGCTGATTATGACAATAACATTGAAAATACAACGCAGACAGTTTTTGAAATTGCATCGTTAACAAAACAGTTTACAGCAACAGCAATTTTAATGCTTCAAGAAAAGAATCTTTTAAGTGTTCAAGATCCTCTCAGTAAATATATTCCGGATTATCCTGAGGGAGATAAAATAAAAATTTATAATCTTCTTAACCATTCGTCAGGAATTCATGATTACGTAGATTCAGCTGAATCTATAGAGAGTGAAAATGATTCATTTACTTTGGAAGAACTCATCGAATTATTTAAAAATGAACCGCTTGATTTTGAACCTGGAACAGAATTTGGGTATAGCAATTCAAATTATATATTACTTGGATATATAATAGAAAAAGTATCCCAAAAAAAATATGAAGACTATATAGAAGAAAATATATTAAAACCTTTAAATTTAACTAATACAGGTTTTTTAAGCAATAAGGATACAATAAAGAATAAAGCCATTGGCTATTCTAGAATAGATGCAAAGAACAATGAATACGAAAAGGCGATTGATGAAGAAGGACCAATCATAGCTTCGGCTGGAGAGATATGTTCAACTACTGAAGATTTATATAAATGGGAGCAGGCTTTATTTGCAGAAAAAATAATTAATAGAACATCCTTAAACGAAATGTTTACTCCTGGAATAACCAGTTATGGGTATGGGTGGTCTATTGATGAAAGTGTCGAAGGGAATAAAGTTGTTTCTCATATTGGAAATCTTCCAGGATATACTTCCTATATAGGAAGAAATATTTATAAGAAATATTCAATTATTATATTAAGCAACAAAGATGATGATCCTTATGTTAGTTATTTATATACTGGAATACTTGAAATTCTAGGAGATAAATAATATATATATTGCAATAATAAAATTACATTTAGGATGTCTATCCCCTAAATAAATATCCAGAGGTTAAATGTGGAAAATCAATTGCAACATATATAAAATGATAAATTTAAAGGGAATAATTAATGGAAAAATAAACTTAAAATCATTTGAAAAAAAGTTAAAGGATATGACATTATTTTAGGAGGTATTATATTGGAACCAGAAGAAGTTGAATTATTGCCATCTGGGCTTGTAAGTTGTTTATTAGATGACAAAGAAGTACGCATATTAAAAATATCTCCTAAAAGACTAACTGTGCGCACCGCTGAGGAAATAAGTAAAATAGATTGCATAAAAGTAGTATTTTATATATTTGATGAGTGTAGATATGAAGAAATAATGATAGAAAATTATAGTATTTTAGAAAAAAGAAAAGGTGATTTTGATTTAACTTATATTTTTGATATCAAATCACAGGAATATTTAATTAATGTAAGAAAGATTTTTAAAAATTATTCAAACTATATTACATTAAAAACCTTTGGGGATAGTAATGAATTTTCAAAGGAAATGGTTGATTATCCAGCAGAACTTGATTATGACTTTTATGAATATTATTTAGAGCAGAAAAAAGACTGGCTGTCAAAGCTAAATTATTCAGACTATAATGAGAATTCTCTAGATTCAATAGAATTAGCTATCACTTTAGATAATTATATTTTGTATAAAGAGTATAGAGATAATAATATAGAAGCATTTAAGAATAGTTATTTAAAAGAAAATTTTGTAGACAATCATAAGTTATTTCAAAAGGATATAAACAGACTTTATATTGGAAATGAATTTTGCCATAATTTATTTCCAGAAGTAAAACTGTTAATGAATATGATGCAGAAAGCTAAGCGGGAAGAACTTCAAATAACACTATGTTTTACATATATGAGAGATTGCTTTATAGAAAAAACAAAGGATATTATAGATAAGGTATACAGCTGGTGTAATGAAAATAATAAATCAATAGAGATTATAGTAAATGATTTTGGAATGCTTAAGCTGCTTGAAGATAAAACTGATTATTTAAAGTTGTCACTAGGAGTGTTATTAAATAAGCGAAAAAAAGATCCAAGATATATTTATAAGAAAGTATATATGGAAAATAAAAAGCTTATGGCAGAAAATAGCCTTAATAGTTCAATTTTTAATAGCTTTTTGAAAGAATGTAAAATAGAACGATATGAATATGAAAATTGTGGTTATAGAATAGCTATTGCAGAAGGACATAATAGTATGCATATTCCGTTTTATGTAACAAATACCTCACAATATTGTCCCCTATATGCAATGTGTGAGAGCTTTGATAGAGGAAATCAGAAACTTGTTGATGGCTGCCAAAAGTACTGCACTGATTATGTTTTTGCTTATCCAAAGCATTTAAAAATGGTTGGAATATATAATTCTTTATTTGCTTTTGATGATACTTTGCTTAAAGATCCAAAAGAATTAGAGTATTATATAAGTAATGGGATAGATAGAATAGTTTTAAATTTTATATGATATAGGCGTAATAAAGAAGGTAATAGATTAATATACTTGTCTATTGTTTTTTCATGTGTTTAGGCACATGAAAATAAATAACAAGTCCAAAATTGCAATGGATATTTTTCATCAGGGCAGGAAATAAAATGAGCTCATAGCCAAGCCTATTAGGACATTTTGTTGACGTAGCATGATGGGAAATAGCCTTGCAAGTGGACTCGTTATTTATTTGATAGTGGCTTAGGAGGAAAACGTAATGAAGATAGTAGCAGGACTAGGATCTATTGATGATTATATAACCCTTGTGAAAGCTGGAGCAGATGAAGTATTTTGTGGATATGTTCCGTATGAATGGAATAAGAAATATAGTAATTTGTTTCCGTTAAATAGAAGAGAAGTGCTTTACTATAACATTCAGATAGGATCTTTTGAAGACATGAAGATACTTAAAAAAATGGTTGATATATATAAGGTACCGGTGAGTATAACTTTTAATTATTTATATTATCTTGAAGAACAATATGAAATGATAGCTAAAATGATAAAAGCTTTAATAGATATTGGATTTAATGATTTTATTATAGCAGACATTGCACTTATACTATATTTAAAAGAAAAGAATATAAAATGCTCTGTACATTTAAGTGGTGAATGTGCTGAATTAAATCGTCTTTCCATTGACTTTTTTAATAAGCTTGGTATATCACGATATATATTTCATAGAAAGAATTCAATCGAAGATATGGAATCATGTATAAGTAATAGCAAAATGGAAAGTCTGGAATATGAAGCATTTATCTTAAATGAGAGATGCCATTATACTGGAGCTTTTTGTAATTCGCTGCATTGTGATGAAATGATACATTTGTGTAAAATGCCATATCATTTATCAAAAGTGAGTAAATATGCAAATAATTTTAAGGATGTTGAGAGGAAGATTGAAGTTTATTATCAAGAGCAGGAAAATAATAATAATGAAGAATTTTATGTGGAAGATCAATGTGATATGGAAAATGAAATAGAAGATTCGTATGTTCTTGGAAGTACTGGCTGCGGGCTATGTTCTTTAAAAAGATTAAAGAAGGCTGGGGTTACACATTTAAAAGTGGTTGGAAGAGGAAATTCCATTGAGAATATGAAAAGAGACGTGGAAAATTTAAAGATAGCCATAAACATGTTAGAGGATATTGAGGATAGCAGTACTTATGAAAAAAGAGTAAAAGACAAGTTGTTTAATGGCAAATGCAATGGACAATGTTATTATTAAATATAATGATTTTAAAGGTGATGAGTTTATTTATTAATAGAAAAAAACACAAAACTCATAAGAATTCAGAACATGGATTCTTATGAGTTCTTTATTATACTTATAATATCATTAGTTGTGAATGGTTTTAATTAACTAAGACTCTAAATTCTTTTATATGGTGTATTTAACTCAATAATTTCGATAAATTTTGAAAGAGAACTAGTCATTAAAGAATCTTTCCGCCTTATAAAAAATGTTTTTGTAGTATTGTATTTATCAGGTACTGAGAATGATTTTAGAAGTCCTTTCTTTTCATAATATTCAATAGTAGACTTGGGTACAAAGGATGCACCAAGATCAGCAATAACGCCTTCAATAATAGAAGTTAAATTATTAAATTCCATATATCGAATATTATGAATGCTTTTGGATTTGAGCCAGTTTTCAAGCTGTGTTCTATTAGGACATCCTGCTGTACTCATCAAAAATGGTTTTGAATATAGATCTTCTATATTATCATATTTAGGACTTGATATTAGAACTAAGGTTTCTTCGACTACAAGTTCACTTACGATATTCTCATCACTAAAGGACTGAGCTTTGACAAAAGCTCCATCTAACTGGAAGTGTTTTATTTTATAAATAAGTTCATCTGATTGACTTGTTATAAGAGACAGATCAACTTTAGGGTAAGCTTTATGATACTGAGATAAGATTTCAGGAAGACGTATTGCAGATACTGTGTGAACAGCACCAATTGATAAACTTCCTGAAGGATCGCAACAATCATTTAAGGCTTTATCAGCTTCATCCAATAAATAAATGATTTTTTCGGCATAAGCTAGTAATTTCTCACCTGTAGGAGTTAAAATCATACCTCGCTGTCTATAAAAAAGTTGTGTATTTAAATCAGACTCTAATTGTTGAATTCTAGCTGTAACATTAGATTGAACATATCCCAGAGCCTGCGCAGCCTTTGTTATGCTGCCTGCTTGAGCAACAGCTCTGAAAATTCTTAATTCACTACTTTCCATTTTATCACCCCAATATATAAATCACTAAAAGTGAATCTTTATATCTTATATAATCATTTTACATGATATATAATCTCTTGTAAACTATATATAGAAAACAAAATTAAATGGCTTCGATGGGATGAATCATATAAGCGTTTATCTACACTCGAAAATTTATTCCATTTATAAATAAGGAGATTATATGACAAATTCTAAATCACACAAATGGAGCATTCTACTTGTTGTTACATTAGTTTCATTTATTACAAATTTAGATTCAACTATAGTAATAATAGGATTACCTAAGATGATGGAGGGATTAAATATCTCTGTAACATCGGGATTATGGATAATTACAGGTTATATTATAGCAAGTACAGTTTTAATATTACCTGCTGGAAAATGGGCAGATACAGTTGGAACAAAGCGTATTTTCATGTTAGGACTTATAATTTTTGCATTTGGTACAATACTTTGTGGAATTGCAAGTTCAGGATTGACTTTAAATTTATATAGGTTAATTCAAGGAGGTGGAGCAGCCTTAGCCATGGCAACTGCAACTCCAACTATAATTAAGACTTTTCATAATAGTGAGCTTGGACTAGCCTTGAGTATTAATGCTACTTCATGGGTTATTGGAGCAATAATTGGACCAGTAGCGGGTGGGGCTTTAATTAGCAGCTTTGGTTGGAGATCAATATTTTTTATTACAGTACCTTTTGTATTTCTTTGCATAATTGGAGCATTTTTAGTAATGGAAGAGACTAAACCTAATATTAATCAAAAAAATGATTGGATAGGCATACTAACATTTAGCCTAGGGTTAATATTAACGATGATAGTACTTTCAGAAGGACAATCATTAGGATGGGTATCATATAAAACTTTAGGATTATATATAGTTACAATTTTATTATGGATTGCATTTATAATTACAGAATTACGTGTAGAAAATCCATTATTTAATTTCAAGTTGCTTTTGTACAGAAATTATTCAATTGGACTTGTAATTACATTATGTTATTGCATTGCATATTTTTCATTACCTTTATTATTGAGCATATACTTGCAAAGTGCATTACATTTAAGTCCTACGATGTCAGGGCTATTAATGATTTCACTATCTGTACCACAGCTTATATTGGGCCCATTTGCAGGTAAACTTGTAGATCATATAGGATCATTAAAGACTCTTACATTTGGAATAGTATTTCTTATTATAGGAATATTCTTTCTTGGAAATCTTGGGGGAGAGCTATCAATTAAAGCTATAGTCGCACCATTAATATTATTATCAATAGCAAATGGATTAGCCTGGCCATCGTTAGCGAAAACTGTATTGTCAGCAGTTCCTAAAGAACAAGCGGGTTCAGCATCAGGTATGCATTATACTATAATGAATGTTGGTAAAGCATTAAGTCAGACACTAGTCATATTAACAATAGAAATGATTATACCTGCTGATGTAGTTTCTAAAGCGATAATAGGAATAGGAAATTTAAACATTATAAATATAAATGGTAACTTGGTTAATTCTATAGATTCTAGTTTTAAATTTTTCACTGTTTTTTTTATAGCTGCATTAATTTTAAGTTTTATTCTTCTGTATTTAAAAAGTAAAAGCAGTTCTGTTAATGAAGAAGCAGCGAGTAATTTATAAAATTTTATAGATTATTTCATAGATGAGTATACGAAAGCAAGAAAATTCTATTATAATGATTAATGTTAAAGTTAATATTAATCATTATAATAAAATTGGAGTTAAATTATATGAATAGAGCAACAAATACCTTGAAGATCTCAAATTATGAAAAGTTTAAGTGCATAGCTGATAAATGCAGGTTTACCTGTTGCGAAGGCTGGGATGTTAGCATAGATGCAGATATATATAATAAATGGAAAAAAGAGAAATTTGATTATATTTTAGATAATGTAAAAACAAAAAAAGGCAAAGGCAAAAAAGAGTATTTTGTAAATAAGAAAACTGAAGAAGCGTGCCCATTTCTAGATAAACAGGGATTATGTAATATAGTGAAAAGTAATGGGGAGGAGAGTTTACCTTTAACTTGTCATGTGTTTCCAAGATTGGAGAGCATCTTTGAAGACAGGAAAGAACTTTCGTTATCATGTGCATGTCCTGAAGTAGTAGAAATCATAAGTAGTATGGATGGAAAAATAAATATGTCTTTGGAAAATGGTACTGATTTAAAAAGTAATTCTTCAGAACTTAAAATTAGGGGAATTCTAGTTAACCTTCTGCAGCAGGAAAACTTTTCACTAGAGCATAAGATGATTATTGGATTTCAAATGCTGTCAACTATTTTAGAAAATGAGAGTTTTAGTGAAGATGATTTATTAGAAGAAATAGAAAAGTATAATGATAGAGAGTATATAAAGCATCGTATAGATATGTATAAGGAAATAGAACTAAACGTAAATGAGTCAATTGAAGAAATTAATTATCTATTTCTAGATATTACACAGAATTATAAAGAAGTTCCTATTTTTAAATCTGTATTAACAAGTATTTCCGAATATGCTCAAGATATTGAAATTACAAGCATTTGTGCTAAATGGTATAATTATAAAGATTTACTTAAGCAATATGATAATTTCATTGAAAATTGTATTGTATCGAAAATTTTAAGCAGCTGCACAAGTAATGATGTTGAGGAATTTACGGTTTCATTCCAGATGATCATATTGGAGTATTTACTGGTGAGGTATGCTGTATTTTTGAAGTATTGTATGGATGAAAAAGAAGAAATAAATATTGAATATCTAAAGGATTATATTGTTGCCTTTTCAAGGATTATTGAAAATAATACTGAAGCTGTTTTAGAATTTTTTAGAGAAGGTTTTGGTGATGTGCTTATAGAAGTCGGATATCTGTGTTTTATAACATTATTTTAATAGTTAATAAGTAAGTATAAATTATGTGAGAAGAATTTAAAGCTACTTTAGTCATAGAACCTGCGAAAATTTACATTTGGATTTTCGCAGGTTTTTATTTATTGAGATTGAAAAAAATTTTTAGATAAATGCAGAGTTAAGAGATATATTTGAAAATAAATATCTGTTTTAATAATATGTATATAACTAATACCTATTATTGAATATAATTGAAATGAGGACGATAAAAATCTGAAGAATGCATACAAAAAATATTTAAGAAATTATATTATTCTTCTACTTGTCGATGATCTAATCTATTAAATTCATTTAAACGGTATTCCATATTTTTTTCGTAATCCTTATTAAAAATACAAGAAAATATTATATCCAGGACATATTGCGTAGCAATATGAGATGAAAAGTGTGATATCTTTTTCTTTAAATTTTCTTTACTGGAAACAAAGATATGATAATTAAATAATTTAGTTAGATAGTTTTCTTGAGCTGAGCAGATGACTAATGTTTCAATTTCTTTTCGCTTTAGAACTAAAGCAATTTCTTTAATTTCAGGAGTTTTTCCTGAATAGGAAAGAATAATTGCTACTTGTTTATTTTTACTATTAGAAGCAGCGGCACGGTATACTTGGTTCATAGGTACTAAAGAGACATTAACGTACCTTCCAATGCTTTGCATTTTATCTTGAAAGTTTAAGGCTGTTTGTATGTTATTTGTAACAGCATACATATCAACTATTTCAGCATTATAAATTAAGTCAACTGCATCCTTAAGCTGCTCAGTATCAAAAAAAGAGAAGGTATTGTTTAGGGTATCAATGTAAAGTTGTTTTATATTAACAGCAATTTGAAATTGTGAATCATCTTTTTTAAAAGGGAAGTTTATATCAATAATTTCTGGTTTATTCATTTTAGAATATAACTCTTCAACAAATTTGATTTTAAATTCTTTAAAACCATTGAGGCCAATTTTTTTACATAATCTATGTATAGTAGATATTGATGAAAAAGATACTTTTGCCAATTCATCTAATGACATACCAGCAACTTGCTCTTGATTTTTTAATATGTAATCAGCAAGTAATTTTTCTGTTTCTGTTAGATTATTTGCATATAGAAGCAAGTTATAAATTGTCATGTTAAATGCCTCCTTAATAAATTTCATATTTTCATTTTAGCATTAATAAGAAATATTTTCATCAGAACAATTTATAGAGTTACAAAGAAGCAGCAGGAAAAATATATAGCATGGAAGGAGAAATAATAATGGGATATAAATTAATAGCTTGTGATATGGATGAAACATTATTAAACGACAATCATGTAATTTGTCAAAGAAATATTAATTTAATAAAAAGAGCCAAAAATGAATATGGGGTTAAATTTGTACCGGCCACAGGGAGAGGCTATGAATCTATTAAACGTGATTTAAAAGTTTTGGGATTGTATGATGAGGCTGGAGAATATGTTATTTCTTTTAATGGAGGTGCATTAACAGAGAATAAAGAAGGTAAATTGCTAAAATTTAAAGGGTTAATGTTTGAGAAAATGAAAGAAATTTTTGAGTATGGTTTGACGAAAGACGTTTGTATACATGTTTATACAAAAGATAAATTATATATTTATAATTTATCAGAAAGCGAGAAGGAAAGGCTCAAAAACCAGAAATTAGAATGCATTATTATGAAAGAAAATACAGTAGATGCTTTAAAAGATGAACCAATTGCTAAAATTCTATACCAGAATATAGATGTGCCATATTTGATGAGTTTAGAACCAGAAATGAAGAATATTACAGATGGGCATTGTGTTATAAGTTATTCATCAAATCGGTACATGGAATTCAATGCTCTAGGTGTGGACAAGGGAAGCGGTTTAATTGATTTAGCAGAAATTTTAGATATTGATATTAAAGATATAATTGCTGTAGGGGATAACTACAATGATATGTCCATGTTAAAGGTAGCAGGATTATCAGTAGCTGCTGGAAATGCTGTTGAGGACGTGAAAAAAGTCTGCAATTATACAACTGAAGCTGATAATAATGAAGGTGTTGTTGCTGAATTAATCGAAAAATTTATATTTAAGGAATATTAATAATATTGAAGTTTGGTGATGCAAAATGATGGAACAGCTGCAAGACCAATAATAGAAATACATAAAGATAATTATTAATAATTAAACCCATGACAATATTTAATTTTAATATTGCCATGGGTTATTTTTTTTATCACATAATTTCACATAATTCTATGATAATTTTTACACAAATATTGTTTAAAATGAAAACAAGCTTAAAGAAATGAAGTTTCTTAGTGAAATTTATATATATAATTATTTTATTCGATTAGGAGGAGAGGAAATGAAAATTACTGAATTAGCAGTAAAAAAACCTTTAAGCATAATTATAGTGGTTGCTTTGATTATGGGACTAGGAATATTCGGATATGCAAATTTAGGAGCTGATTTATTTCCAGCAATTGATGCTCCTGTTATAACAATAACAACTACATATAGTGGGGCAGGTACCAAAGAAATAGAAGAAAATGTCACAAAGCCAATAGAGGATGCGGTATCTGGCATAAGCGGTATTGATACCTTAAAGTCTGGATCAGTGGAAGGCTATGGCTACACCATAATTAAATTTACCATGAATACAGATATGAACTCAGCATTTATGGATGTTCAACAGGCATTGGGAGATATTTCAAATAAACTTCCAGAAGGCGCTTCAAAACCTGTTATAAAAAAGGCAGATAAAAATGCAGCTCCAGTTATGATGATTTCAGTTTCAAGTTCATTACCTTATGGCGAACTTTATAACGCAGCAGATGATATTCAAAAATCTTTAGAAAAGATCAGTGGAGTTGGGGAGGTGACTTTAGAAGGAGCAGTTCAAAAGGAATTAATGATTGATGTTGATAAAACTTCTATGGAGCAATATGGCATAAGCATTAATACTATCGTAAGCAAGCTGCAAAGTGAAAATGTAAATATTCCAGCAGGTCAGCTTAAGCAGGAAAATTCTAAAGAGACCATGAGGGTTCTTGGTGAGTTTCAAAATATAGAAGATATAGAAAATATTCAAATACCAATGACAAATGGAGGAACTATAAGACTTAAAGATATTGCAGATATAAAGCTGGATTATCCAGATGAAAGTGAACTAGTAAGGTTAAATGGAGAAAGCTCCATAGGTATATTCGTAAAAAAACAAAGTGATGCAAATATAGTTGAAACAACAAAGGCTGTTAAAGAAGAGCTGAAAAGTATAGAGAAGACTTTGCCAAGTGGAATTAATGTTAGTATAGCAGACGATTCTTCTACCTTTATTAATGAATCTTTATCAGAAGTTAAAATAGGTCTTATTGAAGGTATAATCACAACAAGTGTTATAATGTTTCTATTTCTAAAGAGTATAAAATCTTCATTAATAGTTCTTGTTGCAATACCTACATCGCTTCTTGCCACATTTTTTATGATGTATGTTTTTAATTTTACACTTAATATGTTATCACTTTTGGCTTTATCTTTATCAATAGGAATATTGGTAGATGATTCTATAGTTGTACTCGAAAATATTCAAAGGCACCTGAGTCAGGGGAAGGGACTTATAAGAGCAGCTATAGATGGACGTGATGAAATAGGAATGGCAGCTATATCAATAACCTTATGTGACATAGTAGTCTTTGGGCCAGTTGCTTTCATGTCTGGAATGGTTGGACAATTTTTCAGGCAGTTTGGACTTACAGTAATATTCGCAACAATATTTTCGCTTATTGTTTCTTTCACTCTTACTCCAATGTTAGCGTCAAGATTACTTAAGGAGAAAAAAGATGATATAGAGATCAATGATCATAAAGTTAAAGCTAAAAAAGGATTTATGACAAGGCTATTTGATAAAGCAAATGAAGAATACAAAAGATTTTTGCTCTGGTCACTAGATAATAGATGGAAAGTTGTAAGTATTGTCATGGTAATGTTCACACTTAGTATATTACTTATTCCTTTTAAAGCTATTAAGACAGAATTTCTGCCAACAACAGATCAAAGTAAATTTACAATTAATGTTGATTTAAGTCCTGGTTCAGATATAACGGATACAGATGAAAAAGTAAAGGAATTAGAAGAACATTTACAAAGTGTACCAGAAGTAAGTGAATATTTTACTGTAATTGGAAGTGATAATGAATCTTCAGCAACGATTAACGTTAATTTAAAAGAGAAGAGTAAAAGAAAGAAGAGTCAAGGTGAGGTTGCTCAGGAAATACGGGAATGGAGCAAGAGTTTGACAGGGGTTGATGTTTCTGTAAATGAAAGCAATGGACTTTCACAAGATAATGGAGATGGAGCAAAGCCTATTGCTATAAATATAATTGGTCCTAATGCAGAAGTTTTAAAAGATCTAGGTGATAAAACAGAGAGTATGGTAAAAGACATTAAAGGAACAACAGATGTTAGTAATAGTATGAAAGCTAACGAAAATGAAATTGATGTTGAAGTTGATAGAACAGCAGCTGCACAATTTGGAATTAAGCCATCAGATATTGCAAGTGCTCTTAAGGCGGCATCTAACCAAGGCACAGATGCTGGTGTATATAGAAAAGATGGTGATGAATATGATATGACTGTCAAATTTCAAGATGGACAAGTTAAAACTAAAGATCAGATGTCTTCAATAATGATAGCTAATTCCTCTGGAACACAAGTACCATTAGATCAAGTTGCAAAGGTGTCTTTAGGTGATAGCCCACAGGAACAATTAAGAATGGATAGAGATGAAATGGTGACTATATATGCAAATGTACAAGGCAGAACAGTAGGAAGTGTAAATACAGATATTAAAAAAGCTATTGAAAATGAAGATATGCCTACAGGTTATGAAGTGACTTACGGAGGAGATCAGCAAAATATGGTTACTTCTTTTAAATCGCTAATTGAAGCTTTGGCTGTATCTATAGTACTTGTATATATGATATTGGTTGTTCTATATGAATCTTGGCTTACACCTTTTTTAAGGATGTTATCACTTCCATGTGGAATGATCGGAGCATTAATAGCTTTGGTCATTACTAGAAATACTTTAAATATCGTAACAATGATTGGACTGATAATGCTTGATGGTCTTGCTTCTAAAAATGGAACTCTGCTTATCGATTATACGAATACATTGATGAAGAGAGGAATGCCTTTAAGAGAAGCTCTTATAGAATCAGGAAGTACAAGACTTAGACCAATCATGATGACTACAATAACTATGATTGTTGGTATGCTTCCAACAGCATTGGCCATGGGTCAAGGAAGTGAATATAGATCAGGAATGTCTATAGCACTTATTGGGGGCATGATTACCTCTACAATATTATCTCCAGTACTTATTCCAGTTGTGTATACACTGATTGATGATATGAAAAAGAGAATTTTAGAGAGAAGAAATAGTAAAAAAGGGGTCAGCAATAAACTATAGAGGTATAACTAAACTATGCTAAAATAGCTGAAGCGCGTGATATTTAAAGTGAAAGGAGACAAATTATGAAAAGTATTAAACTTAGAAAATATACAATATTGGCAAGTATTATCTTAGCAGCATCAATGCTTCTTGCAGGATGCACTAAAAGTACTAGTAATACAAATGATCCTAAGAATGTTAAAACTGTTGCTGTTAGTACAACTTCTATTGAAAATTATACAGAGTATGGAAGCACCTTAAAAGCGAATAGTGAGGTAACAGTTGCTCCAAAAATATCTGGCAAAATCGCAACTATGAATGTTGAAGTAGGGCAACAAGTTAAAAAAGGGGATGTATTATTTACGTTAGATTCAGCTGAATTACAGGCACAATATAAGCAGGCGCAGGGTGCTTTGAGTTCGGCACAAGCTAATTTAACCCTCACAAGTGATTCGGAGTTTAAGCAGAAATTAATTCAGGCTAAATCAGATCAAAGTTTAGCACAAAATGCATATAATGATGCTAAAAGTGCATTTGATAAGGTAAAAACACTATATGAGGCAGGAGCTTCTACCAAGCAGGATTTAGACGATGCACAATCTAAACTTAATTCAGCTGAGACACAGCTTAACTCGGCTAATGATAACTTAAATCTTTTAAATAATAAAGTTGGAAGTCAGACGGCAGCTGTAGCTGAGTCTCAGGTGGAACAGGCACAGGGTGCAGTAGATTTAGCTCAGGCGCAATTAGACAATACTGTAGTTAAAGCACCAATTGATGGAGTTGTTTCAGAAAGAGATAGTGATGCAGGAGAAATAGTATCAAGTTCTAAAAGTGTAATTACTATAGCAGATAATAGCAGTTCTATTGGTGAAATAAACATAAGTGATAAGGATTTATCTGGTATAGCAATAGGAGGATCCGTGGAAGTAAAAGTTAATTCTCTTGAAGATAAGAATTTTGAAGGAGTTATAGATAATATAAGCCCCACAGCTGATTCTAAAACTCAATTATATAATGTAAAAGTGAAACTGGTGAATGATGACGCTTCTTTAAAATCAGGAATGGTAGTGAAGATATTGCTTCCAAATGATAAAAAAGATAATATACTTGCACTTCCAAGTAATGCAATAGTTGTGAATAATGGAGTTCAATATGTATATGAAGTAGCTCACGATAAAGTGAAAAAAATACCAGTAAGTGTTGGAATTTCTGATGGAAAGTATACCGAAATAACTAGCGGCGTAGAACTTGGGGATAATGTTATTATAGAAGGACAGAGTTTTTTAAATGATGGCGATAAGGTCAATATAAGTAATTCCTAAAATTTATATAGGTAACCCAACTATAACTTAGACTTATGTGGTAACTTACCGAAATCATAAATATTGTTACTCCTAAGGACTAAAAAAAATATAGCTGAAGGTTCTAAGCAGCAGGTTGCACACATTTCAGCATGCTCCCGCTTTCAGCGTGACAAGCTAAAATGTGACAACCTACAGCTAAGAACCTTAATCAGCTCATTTTTTAATGCCTTCTTCGTAAAAATATTTATGATTTCTGGTGAAGATATTCACTTAAAAGTTGGTAAATATAATAGTATATTTATCTACTAAGTCTAAATCATGATTTGTATACCTATATTAATAATACAAAAAAGTAAATATAGGACGTCAGAATTTCTAATAATAATATTAAATAACTAGTGAGATAGAATTAAGTGGTAATGTTATAATAGAGGAACAAAGTTATACGTAAAGAATCATTGATTTGATATTCTTATTTATAATACTTTATTAGAAAATCAAAATATACTTTAGAGTATGAACTATGGAATTAATTATAGAATGTGTAGGAATTTAATTTAGTCCATAAAGGTGGTGTTAAGATGAATTATAATATTTACTTAGTAGAAGATGAAGAAAATTTAAATCAGATATTAAAATCTTATCTTGAAAAAGAGGGCTTTAATGTAACTTCTTTTTTTAATGGTGAAACAGCAAGAGCAGCTATTGAAGTTAATCCACATTTATGGATATTGGACATTATGCTGCCAGATATTGATGGATATCAGCTTATAAAAGAAATTAAAGAAAATAATAAGCAAACACCTGTTGTTTTTATATCTGCACGTGATGCTGACTTAGATAGAGTGATTGGCTTGGAGCTTGGCAGTGATGATTACATTGCCAAACCATTTCTACCTAGAGAGCTGGTTATACGTACAAAAAAACTTATTGAAAGGGTATATGGCCAAGAAGTAGAAAGAGATGTTCAGACAGTATCTCAGATTTGTGGTTACACTATAGATGAAAAAAAACGTATAGTAAAGAGAGAAGAAGAAACAATTGCTTTAACTTCAAAAGAATTTGATATTCTCATGTTATTTGTTAAAAATCAGCTTATTGCTTTTTCAAGAGAACAAATATTACATAATATTTGGGGAGATGAGTATTTCGGAAGTGATAGGGTTGTAGACGATCTTATAAGAAGGCTTAGAAAAAGAATGCCAAACCTTAGAATAGAAACGGTTTATGGTTATGGATACAGGATGGTTAAGGAATGAGCAGAGTTTCAAAATTTTTAAGTAATAAATCAATTGCTTTTCAAATATGGATTGTTTTCTCAGCTATGATGCTTTTTATTATAGGCATTCTAGTAACTATAAGTTTATTAACCTTTAAAAATTTTCTTTATGATAAAGCCTATGAACTCATAGAGAATTCACAAAAAAATGTAATTACAAATATGGTGGATGGCAAAAACTATACCCAGTTTTCAGGTACAATTTCAGAGAATAACAATGGGGAAAGGATATTAAAAAGTATTATTTATCCAATCGCTACTACAGAAAATATAGAGCACATTCTTTCAGATGAAAAATCTTCTAAAGAATTATGGAATGAAGTATTAAATCAATATGAAAATCAAACTTCAGAAAGTCAAAGATATACGTATGTTAGAAATAATGATAATGTATTTTACGTAATAAGAAAATACAGTTTTGATGATAAAAGTGGTTTTGTCTTTTCATATACAAGAGATCTTCAGGCTGAGAAACTATATAAGCAGATTGCTAGAAAGATCATTTTGATGACTATCATTGCAAGCTTTTTTAGTTTAATAATAGTTAGAAAACTTGCTAGTTATTTATCAAAACCTATAAAGTCATTAAAAGAAAACGTAGAGAAGATTGGTCAAAAGGAATGGAATACTCCAATAAGTGTAGATAGAAAAGATGAGATAGGTGAATTATCTGAGGCAATTGAATCCATGAGGCAGCAGCTTGTAAAAAATGATGAAGCTCAGCAATGGATGCTTCAAAATATATCCCATGAATTGAAAACTCCTGTGATGGTTATAAGAAGTTATGCTCAATCTGTTGGAGATGGAATATTTCCTAAAGGCGACTTGAGTAGTACAATGCTTGTAATTGATAGTGAAGCAGAAAGACTAGAGAAGAGAATAAAAGATCTGCTTTATTTAACTAAGCTTGACTATTTGTTGCAGCACAAAAGAATAGAAGAAATTATTAATATGAAAGAATTAATTGAGGAAACCGTCGATAGATTTAGGTTCAGAAGAGAAGAGCTTAATTGGAAGCTAGAACTAGAAAATATAATAATATTAGGAGACTATGAACAGTGGAAAGTCATAGTTGAGAATATTTTAGAGAATGCAATTAGATATAGTAGAAGTAAAGTTAGAATTAGTGTAAAGACAAGTGGTGATTCAATATTACTTGAAATATATAATGATGGAGAATTAATTGAAGAATCATCGTTAAATGAGTTATTTAAGCCCTTCAAAAAAGGTAAAAAAGGTAAATTTGGATTGGGGTTAGCAATAGCTAAGAGAATTATAGAATCTTATGATGGGCATATATGGGCGACCAATGAAAATGTTGGAGTATCTTTTAAGATAGAATTAAAAAAATAGAAGATATCACAGATTGTGCTTTGTCTTCCGCTTAAGACCTCTTTAAAATCTAAATTAGATTTTAGGAGGTTGTTTTAATTAACATATAAAATCATACTAGCAATAAGAAATGGCATGCAGGTAAAAAGTAAGATTAACAATATTTACATAAAAAATATTGATATAGTTTTTTTAAAACTATATATAATACTTAATTATGTGTATAATATTAAATAATATGGAGGCTAAGGCCGTTAAGAAAGGAGAGATGAAATGGATTTATTAATGATTGTATTGTTACTTATGGGGTGTTTGCTAATTTCTAATATTATTAGTCATTACATTCCATCAATCCCTGCCGCTTTAACCCAGATTATATTGGGAATAATTTTAGCATTTGCTTTTAAGCAGAATTCTTTTGAATTAGAAGAGAAATGGTTTTTTCTTTTATTTGTAGCACCTATTCTATATAATGATGGAAAATATTTTCCTAGAGATGAATTATGGAAAATGAGGCGGTCAATATTCGGCAATTCTTTAATATTAGTTTTATTAACAACTATTGGAGGAGGATATTTTATTCATTGGATGATACCAGGTATACCTCTTGCTGCAGCTTTCGCATTAGCAGCTATTTTATCACCAACTGACCCGGTAGCAGTAAATGGAATCGCAAAGCGTATTCATATACCTGAGAAGGTACTAAACCTTGTTAAAGGAGAATCTTTAATAAATGATGCATCTGGAATAGTTGCCTTTAATTATGCAATAGCCGCTGTAGTGACTAATCATTTTTCACTTGGAGGAGCAATTTTAAATTTTTCATATGTGTTTTTAGCAGGAGCAATTTTAGGTTTAGTTTTTGCTTTAATTTCAACCTTAATAAGATTTACTTTACGTAAAGAGGGCATAAATGATGTTATTTTTTATTCTCTGTTTCAAATATTAACACCATTTGGTATTTATATTATTACAGAAGAGCTTTTACATGCATCAGGAGTTATTGCGGTAGTTGTTGCAGGTATTGTTCATTCTTTAATAAAGGAGAGAACAGAAACTAGGCAAGCTGAAGAACAGGTTATAACAGAAAATATATGGTCCATTGTTTTATTTATTTTAAATGGAGTTGTATTTTTATTATTGGGATTAAATATTCCATTATCAATGAGTGAAACAATATCAGACCCTAATATAGGAAACTTAAAGGCTGTTGCATATGTTATTGCTATAGGAGTAGTTATTTTGACAATTCGTTTCGTTTGGTCTTATTTATCTACATATTATGAATATAGGTTAAATAAAAGTAAAGATGTTGAAGGTCCAAGTGTAAAAATAGCTTTATTAACTAGTTTGACTGGAGTCAGAGGTACAGTTACAATGGCAGGTGTTTTATCAATTCCCTTCTTCTTAGAGAATGGAGAAGTGTTTCCAGAAAGATCCCTTATATTATTTTTAACCGCTGGCGTAATATTATTTACACTGATATCTGCAACAGTATTTTTACCGTTTTTAAGTAAAGGAGAAGAGGAAGAAAAGGAACAGCTTATTAATGATAATTTAAATAAAGCAAAAAATAAACTTATAGTATCTGCGATTAATACTATAAAATCTGAAATAAGCGATGAAAATGCAGCTGCAGCATATGAATTAATCAATGAGTATAAGTGGATATCTAGAAACAATCAATTGCTGACAAGTGAAGCAGGTAATAACCGAGAAAAAATAACAGAGTTAAGATTAATGGGATTAAAAGCAGAGAGAAAATATATACATGAACTCATGAATAAAGATGAAATAAATGAAACTATATTCAAATTTTTTGAAAGATTTTTTGATCATAGAGAAGAAAGTTTTTTGTGTAGTAGACGTCAGGATACCATGTATCTTGTAGGAAAATTAATGAGATGGTTCAAACATTTTTATCGTATTAATCGTAAAGCAAAAAATATTGAAATGGATAAGCTGAAATTAATAAGGGATATACAAATAAGGGCAGTTCAATCAGCTATTGAGGTTTTAAAAGAATATTCAAAAAAATATGGTGAATCAGATATTATTCAATTAGTGATTTTTGATTACAAGAGTATGATTAATAGGCTAAAGGGAGCAACAGCTAAGTATAATGAAAATAGCATGGAACAAAAAGAAGAATTGAGAATAAAAGCCATGGACACAGAACGCTCTCAGATTCGATATATGTATGAGTCAGGAAAAATTAATAGAGAGGAATCCAATGAATTAAGAAGATATTTAAACTACATTGAAAGTGCTGTTTTATATAAGCATGTTGAATAAAAAGTAAATCCTTTAGAAAAATAATATTTGATATACATATAAGCCATTCTAGAATTAGTATATTTTAATAGATTAAATCTATAAAATAAACGTATTACAGTTATACTTTTTCTTTCTAAGCTAATACTATTATTGAAGTATTATCAAAAAAATAACACGCTAATTTCATAAAAAGGTATTAATGTACTAATTAAAGGAGGCTTACATATGACGAATAAATTTAAAGAAAAATTTGCTGCTATGCCTATAGAAAAACATGAGGCAGCAGCTTGGGCAAATGAAGAAAATACACAGCCAGTTTCAAATGTAAATATTCCTAGCGAAATACAAGTTGGAAATGCAAAAGACTATGTAGATACAAATCAAAAGTAAATGAAAAATCCCCAAATTAATGGGGATTTTTTATTTTGAATTAATAATTCATATCAGACATACGTTTATATGTATCATATTTTTCTTTTGCATTCTTCTCTGATTCATCAAATAATTTATCTGCAACTTCAGGAAAGACGTTCATTAGGGATGCAAAACGTATTTCACCATTTAAGAAGTCTTTATATGGAGCGGTAGGTTCTTTTGATTCAAGTAAAAATGGATTTTTACCTTCATCTTTTAGTTGTGGATTATATCTATATAGATGCCAGTATCCAGAGTCAACAGCTTTCTTTTCTTCCTTTATGCTGTTTCCCATACCAACCTTTATTCCATGGCTTATACATGGAGCATAAGCTATTATAAGAGATGGTCCAGGATATTTTTCAGCTTCAGCTATTACTTTAATTGCGTGATTCATATTTGCACCTATTGCTATTTGAGCAACATATACGTAACCGTAACTCATAGCCATAAGTCCTAAATCTTTCTTTCTGGTCTTCTTACCTGCTGGTGTAAACTTAGCAACTTGACCTGTTTGAGTTGATTTTGAAGCCTGGCCTCCAGTATTTGAGTAAATTTCTGTATCCATTACAAATATATTTACATCATCACCCATAGCAAGAACTTGATCGACTCCTCCATAACCAATATCGTATGACCAACCGTCACCACCGATTATCCAATGAGATTTTTTAATTAAATAATCTTTTCTTTCTAATATTTCTTTTGCTATTGTATTGTTAGAATACTTGGAATCATTTAATACTTCTAAAACTTTAGCAGAAGCTGTTTTTGATTCAGATCCATTATTGAAATTATCAAGCCATAGCTTAAATATATTTTTAGCGTTATCATCAAAGTCTGAGGATCCTAATCCTTCATTTATTAAATCAGCAAGCTTTTCTCTAATTTGTTTAACTCCTAGGAAGATACCATATCCAAATTCAGCATTATCTTCGAACAATGAATTAGCCCAAGCAGGACCTCTTCCTTCAGCATTAGTAGTGTAAGCTATTGATGGAGCACTTGCACCCCAGATAGACGAGCATCCAGTTGCATTTGCTATGATCATTCTTTCTCCAAAAAGCTGAGTTAAAAGCCTTATGTATGGAGTTTCTCCACATCCTGGGCATGCACCATTAAATTCCAAAAGAGGCCTTATTAATTGGCTGCCCTTTAGGGTATTTCTGTCGATCAAATCTTCCTTAGGAGTAAGAGTCATAGCATATTCCCAATTTTCCGCCTGCTCTAATATTTGCTCTTCTGCATGTTTCATTATAAGAGCTTTGCCAGGAGCAGGACATACATCAGCGCAGTTACCACAGCCTGTGCAGTCTAATGGAGCTACTTGAATTCTATATCCATAATTTTCTAAACCTTTTCCGGCTGCCTGCTTTGTAATAAAATCTTCAGGAGAATTTTTCTTTTCATTGTCATCAATTAAGAATTGGCGAATGGTTGCATGAGGGCAGATATATGCACATTGACCACACTGTATGCATTTATCAGTCTGCCATTCAGGTACGTTAACTGCTATACCACGTTTTTCATGAGCAGTAGTACCGAGAGGGAAGGTACCATCTTCCATTCCTTTAAAAGCGCTAGTTGGAAGTTCATCGCCTTCAAGTCTTGCCATAGGGCGTTGAATATTTTTAACAAAGTCTGGTTCATTCTTTATTGTTCTGTTTTCATCTTTAGCACTACTCCAAGAATCAGGAATGGTAACTTCATGAAGGGAATTTATGCCCCTGTCCACTGCATCGTGATTCATTTTAACTATTTTATCACCTTTCTTACCATAAAGATTAGAAATAGAATCTTTTAAATATTTAACTGCATCTTCTACAGGTATAACATTCGCAAGTTTAAAGAAAGCAGACTGCATTATCATATTTATTCTGTTTCCTAGACCTATTTCACCTGCAATAGCAATTGCATCAATTGTATAGAATTTTATATTATTTTCTGCTAAATATCTTTTATATAGCGCTGGCAATTTCTCTTCAAGTTCATCCTCATTCCATGGACAGTTAAGGACAAATATGCCGTTCTTCTTTAGCCCTTTTAATATATCAAAGTTGTAGATAAAAGATTTATTATGACAGGCAACATAGTCGGCATTATAAACTAAATAAGGAGATTTTATAGGTTTTTTTCCAAATCTTAAGTGGGATACAGTAGTACCTCCAGACTTTTTACTATCATAAGAAAAATAAGCCTGGGCATACATATCAGTGTTATCTCCTATTATTTTAATAGCACTCTTATTTGCTCCAACTGTACCATCAGAACCTAAACCCCAGAATTTACAGCTTATAGTTCCTTCTGGTGTAGTGTCTATTATATCTCCTTCAGGCAAAGAAGTATTAGTTATATCATCTACTATTCCTACAGTGAAGTGGTCTTTTGGTTTATCAGCTTTTAAATTATTAAAGACTGAAATAATCTGAGATGGTCTTGTATCTTTAGAGGCCAAGCCATATCTTCCACCAACTATAAGCAGCTTATTTTCTTGATTATAGAAAAGTTTAGTTACATCTAAATATAGCGGCTCGGCAGGAGCACCAGGTTCTTTGGTCCTATCTAATACTGCGATTTTCTTCACAGACTTAGGAAGAACATTGAAAAAATATTTCTCGCAGAATGGTCTGTATAAATGAACCTTTATCATACCTACTTTCTCGCCTTTTTTCACTAGGTAATCTATAGTTTCACTTATGGTATCACAGGCAGAACCTATGGCTACTATGATGTTTTCAGCTTGTGGATCTCCATGGTAATCAAAGGGATGATATTCCCTTCCAGTAATATTTTTAATTTCTTTCATATAATCTTCAACTATATCAGGAACAGCATTAAAGAATGGGTTTTGTGCTTCTCTTCCTTGAAAATATATATCAGGATTTTGTGCTGTACCTCTGACTACAGGATGTTCGGGATTTAGTGCTCTATCTCTAAAAGCTTTTAAAGCATTTCTATCTACAAGATCTGTTATTTTATCAAAATCAGGAACTTCAATTTTTTGATATTCATGAGATGTTCTAAAACCATCAAAGAAATGTAAAAATGGTACTCGGCCTTTTATAGCACTTAAGTGAGCAATGCAGGCTAAATCCATTACCTCCTGAACATTTGAAGATGCAAGCATAGCAAAGCCTGTTTGTCTGCAGGCCATAACATCTTGATGATCGCCAAATATTGATAAGGCATGAGTTGCTAGTGCACGGGCACTTACATGAAATACTCCAGGTAAAAGCTCTCCTGCTATCTTATACATATTAGGTATCATGAGCAGCAAACCTTGAGAAGCCGTATATGTAGTAGTTAAGGCGCCACCTTGAAGTGAGCCATGTACTGCCCCAGCAGCACCAGCTTCGGATTGCATCTCAGCTACCTTAACTGGCTGATTAAACATATTTTTCTTTCCATGGGCAGACCATTCATCTACTCCTTCGGCCATAGGAGTGGAGGGAGTTATAGGATATATCGCAGCAACTTCTGTAAAATTATAAGAAGCATATGCTGCAGCTTGGTTTCCATCCATTGTTTTAGTAACCTTTTGCATTATAATTAATCCTCCTTATATCATATATTGTACATAAATTATCTGAATTTTTTTATCTCATTTATTATTTGAAAACTGAGAAAAAGTATACTTAATTAAAATTACATTTAACAAACAATGTTTAACTATAAATAATTTTAAAGATGCTTAATAATTTAACTTCCATTTATTAAATTTGCGAAGGGCAAGTTTGTGTTGCACAAAAAGTTTACTATAGATATAATTATAAAATCTGATTAAATAGATATGATCAAGAAATTAAAACAAAGGAAGTGATTTAAATAATGGAGTCGCGAAAAAGGAATATAGTAATAGCATTAATGGTAGCAATGTTTCTAGCAGCAGTTGAGGGAACAGTTGTCACAACAGCTATCCCAACTATAGTAAAAGATTTGCAGGGATTTGAAATTATTAGTTCAGTTTTTTCAGTATATTTATTAACCTCTGCAATTTCAACACCTATATATGGTAAACTAGCGGACTTATATGGAAGAAAAAATATACTTTCAATAGGAATAATAATATTTTTAGTAGGAAGTTTCATGTGCGGCTTATCGCAGAATATGTACATGTTAATCATATTCCGTGCAATTCAGGGAATAGGTGCAGGTTCAATATTTACAGTTACATATACAATTGTAGGAGATGTTTTTGAGCTGGAAGAAAGGCCTAAAATTCAAGGACTTATAGGTACAGTATGGGGAATTGCAAGTCTTATAGGACCATTTTTTGGAGGAGTTTTAATTGACGTGCTGTCTTGGCATTGGATATTTTTTATAAATATTCCTTTTGGAATATTATCAGTTATACTTATTCAAAGAAATTTACAAGAAGACTTAAAAAAGACAAAACACAAAATAGATTATCCAGGAATTATTACTTTATCAATAGCTATGATTATATTTTTAAATATTTTTGTATCAACTGATGACATAAGTTCTAATGATAGTATGTTTGTTGGAATATCGGTGCTTCTGACAATTATATTTTTAATAGCATTCTATAAAATAGAAAGAAAAGCAAAAGAGCCAATAATTCCATTTGATATATTCACAAAGACAAGTACAATGGTAAATCTAGTAAGTTTTTTAGCTTCTGCTGTATTAATTGGGTCAAATGTTTATTTACCAATATATATACAAAACATATTAGGTTTTAGTGCTAAAATATCAGGCCTAGCTTTAGCACCAATGTCAGTTGCCTGGCTCTTAGCCTCAGTATTTTTAGGAAAATGTATAGTGAAGATTGGAGCAAAGTCCGTAATAATCATATCCAATGTTATTTTGATTATTGGTACAGCACTATTGCCAACATTAAACATAAATTCTCAATTAATATTAGTATTATTATATGTTGCTATAATGGGTTTTGGATTTGGAGGCGCATTTACAACATTGACTATAATTGTTCAAGAATCAGTAGATTATAGTAAAAGAGGTGCTGCAACGGCTACTAATTCGTTGCTTAGAACATTAGGACAAACAATAGGAGTAAGTGTATTTGGAAGCATATTTAACTTATATATAGTTAAATATTTTACTCAGATTGGAATAAAAGGTGTAGAGCCAAGTAATTTATATAATTCCTCTGCATCTAACCTCACTGTAACAAGTGAACAGATAAAGTTGTCTTTAAATAGTTCTATACATATTCTTTTTATAATACTAGTAGTAATAGGTATATTATCGCTGATATTATCAATAGTAATGCCTAAAATAGTAAAAGGGCAGAAATAGTACAAATCCACAACAAATACTAAATGCTAGTGTTTGTCGTGGATTTTATTCTGAGCCAGTAATATATAATATATTTATTTCTTAAAATATATCTAAATTCTAAAGGTGATTTTTCATTTTTTAAAATAGTCCTTAAATTTATTTTTGTCTAAGTTTAAGTATGCCAATATACTTATCATTGCTAAAATTAAAATAACAATCCCAGCAACTATCTTTATTATTGATGCTTTAGATTCACTGGTTGTGTATTTATTTTCAGTACTGTTTTCTTTTGAATCTTCATTTTGACTTGAGCTAGAATTAATTCCTGTCTTTATAATTGGAAAAGTATTATTAATATTTGAGAAGTTACTTGTTTTAGTGGTAATAATAAGACTTGAATCAATTTTATTTTCATTTGTTTGGGTTAAATCTTGAATTATATTAGTCTCTTTTATCAAGTTATTATTTGTTTCTGCAAAAACTGTCATGCTGGTAGTTATTAATAAAGAAGAAGTTAATAAAATATCAAATATTATTTTTTTACAACTTATAATATTCATATCTATCTCCTCGTATGGGTTATTATTCCAAATTATATATTAAATAATAGACATCAAAGGTTAATAGGGTTTAATGATTAAGTTAATTAAATGTAAAATGGTTGAAATCCTAAGTTAAATTTTTGTTTTATATAATATTTATAAATTTTGAAATTTTTAAAAATAGACTCCGCTGGGATAATTAATTTATGGTCTGATTTAGTTATAATATAGAAGATATATTTATGAAAAGCTATACAAAGATATTGACTAAGTAATAGAAGAAATATAGAATAACATTATTAAATGACATTTAAAAAGAAATTTAAAATGTTCTGCAATCGAATACAATAGGTGAGGAGCTTGTGGTAATGAAATATTTTAATAAAACTGTAGGCATTATTTTAGTTGTAATTTTTCTAGTGAGCAATTTATATTTTGTATACTTATTAAATAATAATAAGACAAGCAAGGAACCAATAAAGCCTAAAATAGTATTGATATCACATATAAAGACGAATCCTTATTGGCTAAGTATAAAGGCCGGTGCAGAAAAAGCGGCTAAGGAGAGGGGAGCAGTTGTTGAATTTTTAGGACCTACGACTGCAAGCACAGAGGAAGGATTAAAGTTATTTGAGATGGCCGAGTCAGCTAAGGTTAGCGGAATTATAACTTATGTTCAGGAGGAAGGAAAATATACAAAGGATATAAATAGAGCTATGGAAAAAGGTATACCAGTGGTTACAATAGATTCAGATGAAGAAAATAGCAATAGGTTAGCATATGTAGGAACGAACAACATTTTAGCGGGACAAGTTGCCGGAGCAGAAGCAGTAAGGCAGATAGGAAGAGATGGAAATATAGCTATAGTGATGGGAGGAAAGGATGTTAAAAATCAAAAGGAAAGAGTGGAGGGATTTAAAGAATATATAACTTCTAATTCTAATTTAAAAATCGTGGATGTGGATTCTTCAGATGCAATGCTTTTGGAAGCTGAAATAATAACTAGGAAAATATTAAATAGAAATAATAAAATTGATGCATTATTCTGTACTTCAGCCCTTGATGGAATAGGAGCTGCAAAGGCAGTAAACGATTTAAATGATAAAGGTAAGGTGAAAATAATATGTTTTGATGATCTGGATGAAACGTTAAAGAATATACAAAATGGATTGGTAGCATCAACAGTAGTACAAAAGAGCAATGAGATGGGGTATAGAGCAGTCAATATCATAATGGATAGAATTGAAGGAAAAACTAATAATTATTCAGAATCATTAACTGATGTACAGTTAGTTAATAAAACTAATATAGGTACTTATAAGCAGGGAGATGATAATTTTGAAAATTAAAACCTTAAATAACAAGTTTATTATGTTTGTCATATGCTTAATTATTCCAATAGGAATCTGTAACATCATATCTTTGGCAATGAGTAAAAATATTGAGGATGAATATGTAAGCATGCTCAATAATATGCTTGTGACTAATGAAATTAAGGAAAATATAAATGATTCTTTAGATAATTTCAATCAATATATATTAAATGGTACGGAAAGTAGTAAGAAAAGTTATGAAAATGAAATATTCCAGGCAAAACAAAAAATAAAGACTTTAAAAATTAATTCTGATGATACCAGTCAGTATATCTTAAGGGATTTAAATAATACCTTGGATTCTTACGCAGAAGATTCACAAAAGACAATTTATGCCTATGAAAATAAGGAAGGATATATTTTTTATTATGATGATTTTATAGCGGCTAAAAACATTGCGTCATATTCTGAAGAATATGCATCGAAATTAATGCAGAATTATTTGGAAACTAATAGCATAGCTTATAAAGAATTAAATAGAAAAAGTAGTTTAATATATGGATTTTTAAGTGTTTATGTAATATTAATTTTAACTATGTGCGTAATATATGCCCTAATCTTTATAAAAAATATATCAAAAGGCTTAAAGGGGATTGTAGAGACGTCCAATAAAGTATCTAAAGGTCAATTTGAATACTATGATGGAAATAAAACTGACATATATGAATTGGATGTGCTTACAGATACTTTTAATACTATGGTAAAAGATATAAAAAATCTTATAAAATCAATTAACGAAAAGCTAACTTTGGAAAAAAAATTAAAAGAAGAAGAGATGAAAAATCTTCAATATGAAAATGCTCTAAAAGAATTTGATTTAAAGGTACTGCAATCTCAAATTAATCCACATTTCTTATTTAATACCTTAAATTGTATTAATGCCACAGCAATGATGGAAAATGCAGTAACAACAAGTAAGCTAATAAAATCAGTGTCTAACATTTTAAGATATTCACTAAGGAGCATGAATGCAAATTCATCATTGGAGGAAGAAATAAATATTGTAAAAGATTATATCTACATTCAAGAGTGTAGATTTGATGACAGAATTAAATTTAAATTAAATGTTAATATGGATATAAAAAAAGTGATGGTTCCTGGAATGACAATACAACCATTAGTTGAAAATGCCTTTATTCACGGAATTGAAGCTAAAGAAGAAGGCGGGTATATAGATATAAATATAAATGATGAAAATGGAAATTGTAATATTATAATTGAAGACAATGGCATTGGAATTAAGAAGGAAATATTAGAGAAGATTAATAATTACAATTATGATTTAAAACATATCGGACATACAACTGGTCTTGGAATAAATATAGTTGAAAAGAGACTTAGATATTTATATAACAAAGGAAATATGTTTAAAATAGAAAGTGAAGAAGGTAAAGGGACAAGGGTTTATTTAAAAATACCTATAATGGGGGATGAAAGTAATGATGAAATTATTACTTGCTGATGATGAGAAGTATGATAGAGAAACATTAAAATATATAATAAAAGATAGGTTTTCAGAAGAACTCGAAATATATGAAGCTAAAAATGGAAGAGAAGCAATTGAAATATCGGAAAGTGTTAAGCCAGATATAATAATAATAGATATAAAAATGCCAGGAATAGATGGAATACAGGCATTAAAGGAAATAAGTGCCAGTCTGCCAAATCTTTATAGCATAATTTTAACGGCCTATGATTATTTTGATTTTGCATTAGAAGCTGTGAAGATAAATGTTAAAGAATATTTGTTAAAGCCATTTGCAAAAGAAGAAATAGTTGAAAAAGTTTCTCTTGGAGTTAAGTGGGTTAAAAAGGAACAAGATAAAAGGAAAAGTGAAATTGAGGATAAGGAGAAGATATATACTTTATTGCCTGTTCTTGAAAATCAGCTAAGCGATTTAATAATAAATGATAAAATTAAAGGTGTAGATTATAGCATGTATTTGCAGTGTTTAAATATGAATTTCAAAAACAGTTATGCAATGGTCATATCACTAAAAAATAAATATGAATATGGTGATATTAACAGTGCTGAAAAAGACAAAATAAAGATGAAGATAGGAGAATATATTAAAGAGTATGTTAATAGAAGATATAAATGCATAGGAAATTATGTGTTCTATGAAGAATTGACATATTTTATACAAATTGATAATGAGGATAGTAAGGATTTTAAGAATCTAGAAGTCAATCTTGCTTTTAATTTAAGAAGAGAAATAAAAAAGAGATTCAACGTTTCAATAAGAGCAGGACTGGGGAAAATAGTTAATTCAGTAGAAGAAATGATAGAATCTTATAGACAAGCTATGAAATCTTTGGTTTACAATTCAGATAGTGTAAATATAATTCACATAGATGATATAGATGATAAATTGGTCAGTGACATGCTTAATGAGATAAAAACAAATCGAAGTAAGAATATTAATAATAAGGTGAAAACGAAACTATTTGAAAATGTAAAAAATTTTATTAAAGAAAATATTGAAACAGAACTAGAACTCGAAAGGGTTGCTAATAATTTTGGCTTAAGCGTGTATTATTTTAGCAGAACCTTCAAGGAGGTAACGGGAATTAATTTTTCGGAATATGTGAATAAATGCAGAATAGATATAGCTAAAGAATTACTTTCGAGTGGAGAGCTGAGTATCAAAGAAGTCTGCTACAAAGTAGGATATAATGATCCCAATTATTTTAGTAAAGTATTTAAAAAGTATGAAGGAATAAGTCCAGTTAATTTTAAAGCATAGATATCCAATTTTGAACTTATGTTGTGATTAACCGAAATTACATACATATTTATTCCATAGGACTTATGAAATTTTCACTGGAAAGTTCTAAGTGAAAGGTTGCACCCATTTCTGCATGTTCCTCAAACAAGTTGATGACAAGCAGCAAATGGAACAACCTATAGAGGAAACTCGACTCACTTTCGTTCGCTGAGTGCTCACAGAGTAAGCGACCATCATCAAATCATAGATTTGAGATGTCTGCTTAAGTGATTCACACAAAATCATAGATTTTGGTTCACTACTTAATAACTTTAGAGCAGCTCAATTTCAAATGCCTATTTCACAAATATGTATGTAATTTCTGGTATAAAGACACACAAAAGTTCAGCAATTATAAATAATAATTCTAGAGATAAGTCTAGTTCATATGTTGCATATCTATAAAGTTAATGTTTTGTGTCTAATCACTGGAATTTTATTAAATTAGAGCAAAATTTTACTATATTAAATCACGTTAGGATAACTTTTATTAAGGGGAGAATAAAGGTTATCCCAACGTGATTTTTGTAATAGCATTCTTAATGATTTCATTATCAGATAGAAATTATTGAGAAGGGTATACCTGGAAATATCACTAAATTAAGATGAATAATTTTAATAACAATGTTGATTAAGGAAAAGTAAATAAGTTATAATTTATAATAATGGTTTCTCAACAATATATTAATGAAATTTAATTTTAATAGCATAGTTAGGAAAACATTGCTTATTCATTGAAAACGTTTGTTATTTTTGATTGTGCATAAAGGGAATCTGAAAAACATTGATATTGCATAACAACTTGATGAAAGAGGAGGAATTTTTATGAAAATCTATGATATTTCGATGTTAATTCACAAGGACATGCCGGTTTATAAAAATAAAGAGGAGAAAAAACCAAAGGTTATTGTGACTGCTAATTATGAAGTAAATTCTTATTATGAGACACGTATTGAGTTAGATACACATACAGGAACTCATTTAGATGCTCCACTTCATATGATAGAGGGAGGAGATACAATAGAAAATATAGACTTATATAAGTGCATTACTCCATGTAAGGTTTTTGACCTTACTTCTGTTCAAGAAAGAGTTACAGATAAAGATATAAAAGATCTTGATATACAGGAAGGTGATTTTGTAATCTTTAAAACTAAAGACTCTTTTAAAGATGAATTTGATGAAAATTTTGTATTTCTTGAAAAAACAGGAGCTGAATATTTGAGAGACAAAAAAATAAAGGGAATAGGTATGGATGTTTTAGGAATTGAAAGAGCTCAGCCAAATCATGAATCTCACAAGGCTATATTAGGTAATGATATAACAATATTAGAAGGATTGAGATTAAAAGATATTAAAGAAGGCAAATATTTACTTTGTGCACTTCCTCTTAAGGTAAAGGGAACAGAAGGAGCTCCAGCAAGAGCAGTGCTAATTGATAATATCAGTTTTTAGAGTTTTTGTAATGTTTAGAAAACAAAATATTACTTAGGGAGGTTAAGTTTTTTAAAATAATCTAGGTTAATATCTTATGAATAAGATTTAATCTAGGTTATTTTTTATGCTTTAGGAATTTTAATGGTAAATAATTGCTATTCTAAGACAGCAATATAAAGATAGAACTCAGCAAATAAATCCATTTTAAACGTTTTCTTAATAAAATATAATTTTAATTGTAAATTAGAGAAAAGCAAAAAGGGGAGAAGAATATGAAATCAAAAAAGATGATTAAATTATTAGGTCTAGCTTTAAGTGGAGTATTGATATTTTCAGCATTAACAGGATGTGGAGCTAAGAATAGTACGCAAACAGCTGCTAGTGGTGGAGACAAAAAAATAAAGATTGGTGTAAGTTTTGATGATTTAAGACTTGAAAGATGGCAGCATGATAAAGATATTTTTGAAGAGGAAGCTAAGAAGCTTGGTGCAGAGGTTGTTTTCCAATCTGCAAATGGTGATGACCCAACACAAATGTCTCAATGTGAAAATCTTATTTCTCAAGGAGTAAATGTATTAGTAATAATACCACATAATGGAGAGACAATAGCACCTATAGTAGATGAAGCTCATCAAAATAAAATAAAAGTTTTAGCTTATGATAGGTTGATTACTAACAGTGACTTAGATGATTATATATCATTTGATAATGTTAAAGTAGGAGAATTGCAAGGAAAAGCAATTACAGATAAAACTCCAAAAGGAAATTATTTCATGATGGGAGGTTCTCCAACAGATAATAATGCAAAATTATTTAGACAAGGGCAAATGAATATAATTAAACCACTTGTAGATAAAGGTGATATAAAAATAGTAGGAGACCAATGGGCAAAAGATTGGTTAGCTGAAGAAGCTATGAATATAATGGAAAATGCATTAACTGCAAATAATAATAAAATCGATGCTGTTGTCGCTTCAAATGATAGTACTGCTGGTGGAGCAATACAAGCATTGCAAGGACAAGGCTTAGCAGGAAAAGTATCAATTTCTGGACAAGATGCTGATTTGGCAGCATGTCAAAGAGTTGTAGAAGGAACTCAAACAATGACAGTATATAAGCCTATTAAAGATCTTGCTACACAAGCAGCTGATTTAGCTGTAAAAAT
Organism: Clostridium sp. DL-VIII; assembly: GCF_000230835.1. Taxonomy (NCBI): domain Bacteria; kingdom Bacillati; phylum Bacillota; class Clostridia; order Eubacteriales; family Clostridiaceae; genus Clostridium; species Clostridium sp. DL-VIII. The sequence continues at coordinate 5,440,295 of NZ_CM001240.1, read as the reverse complement.
GGGTAAAGGTGAAAATGTTGAAACTAATGGAAACGTAATAAATAACGGACAAAAAGATGTTCCATCTGTATTACTTACTCCAATAGCAGTAACAGCAGATAATATGAACGATACTGTTGTAAAAGATGGCTTCCAAAAGTTTGAAGATGTATATAAAAATGTACCAGAAGATAAAAGACCAAGTAAGTAAATAACATATTAGGGCTTAAAGTATAAATTTAAGCCCTAATATAGAAAGGAGAGATGTATTTCATGAGTGAGTATATTTTAGAAATGACAGATATAGTTAAAGAATTCTTTGGAGTAAAAGCATTAGATGGAGTAACGTTGAAAGTAAAACAAGGAGAAGTACATGCGCTTTGTGGTGAAAATGGAGCAGGAAAATCTACTCTGATGAAAATTTTAAGTGGAGAATATCCTGTTGGTTCATACTCAGGGAAAATAGTTTTCGAAGGAAAAGAACTTAAGCAAGTAGGTATAAGAGATTCTGAAAAAGCAGGCATAGCAATTATTCACCAAGAATTAGCTATTATTAAGCAGCTATCAATAGCTGAAAATATTTTTTTAGGAAATGAAATTAATAATCACGGAATTATAAGTTTTAGTGAACAATTAAATAAAACAAATGAATTATTAAAAAGAGTTAAGCTTAACATTAGTCCGCTTACTAGAGCTGGCGATTTGGGAATTGGTCATCAGCAATTAGTTGAAATTGCAAAAGCTTTGTCTAAAAATGCAAAATTACTAATCCTTGATGAGCCTTCAGCATCACTAAGTGAGGGTGAAGTTGAGGTTTTAATGGAAATACTAGACGACTTAAGGAAAGACGGAGTTACATGTATTTATATATCCCATAAATTAAATGAAGTTACAAGAATATGTGACAATGTTACAGTAATTAGAGATGGGGCAACAATAGGTCAAGTACCTGTTAAAGAAATAAATCAAGATAAATTAGTGCAAATGATGGTCGGAAGAGAAATGAAAAATTTATTTCCACGAGAAGAACATGATATAGGAGAAGTATTTTTTGAAGTAAGGAATTTTAATGTTTTTGATCCTTTTAATAGAAATATAAAAAGAGTAAAAAATGCTAATTTTACACTAAGGCGTGGAGAAATACTTGGAATTTCAGGATTAGTAGGTTCAGGCAGAACCGAAATGGTTGCAAGTATATATGGCAGCTTCCAAGGCGAAAAAAATGGTGAAATATATTATGAGGGAAAAAAAGTTAATATCCAAAATCCAGGACAAGCATTAAGTAAAGGAATAGCCATGGTTCCAGAAGATAGAAAGAAAGATGGAATAATTGCTGGAATGAGTGTGGCTAAAAATATAACAATGAGTAATCTCATAAAATATAAAAAGCCGCTTAATGTAATAGATAATGATAAGGAAATGATGGATATTCTTAAATATATTGACGATATAAAGATTAAGACTGCATCAACAGAATTACCAATAAAAAATTTAAGTGGTGGTAATCAACAAAAAGTAATACTCGCCAAAAATCTTTTAGCTGAACCTAAAATATTGATATTAGATGAACCAACTAGAGGAATTGATGTTGGAGCGAAGTATGAGATTTATAAGTTGATATTTAAATTGGCTAAACAAGGAATATCTATAATAATGGTTTCATCTGAATTAACAGAGGTGCTTGGAATTAGTGATAGAATTCTAGTAATGAATGAGGGCGAAATAAAGGCAAGCTTGGAGAATAACAATTTAACTCAAGAGATGATTATGAAATATTCTGTAGGCAATAAAAACGAGGATAAAAATGTGATTAAGAACGAAGAGACTATAACTTCTGTAGGAGGGGTATAAAATGCAATTAAGTAAGAGTGTAGATTCAGAGAAAGTGAAGAAGTCGGGGTTAAATGTAATATTTAAATCTAAGATGACAACAATATTAATAGCAACAGTAGCAATATGGCTTTTATTTACCGTTTTGACAGGAGGAAACTTTTTGTCAACAAGAAATTTATCCAATTTAATTAGACAAATGTCAATTACAGGAGTACTTGCAATAGGTATGGTTTTTGTAATTATTTTAGGAGAGATAGATCTTTCAGTAGGATCAACTCTCGGATTACTTGGAGGAATTGCAGCAATACTAAACGTTTGGCTCGGTTTCTCAGCTGTACCAACTATAGTAATAACATTAATACTTGGGATAATCATAGGAGCTTGGAATGGATATTGGATAGCATTTAGAAATGTGCCCTCCTTCATAGTTACCTTAGCAGGTATGCTTATTTTCAGAGGTGTATTAATAGGCGTTACTAATGGAAATACTGTAGCACCACTTACAAACGATTTTAAAGTAATAGGACAAGGATATTTGCCAACAGTTTTAGGATACTTATTAGTAGTTCTAGCAGTTGCAGGTGCAGCATATTTAGTCTTAAATAATAGAAAAAACAAGATTAAATATAACATTGCAGTTAAACCAATGACTTTTGATGTTTTGATTATAGTAGCAATTGGAGTCGTATCATTAGTATTAGTATTAATTTTAAATGATTATCAAGGATTTCCAATACCAGCATTTATAATGTTAGTTTTGGCATTAATCTTATCATTTATAGGAACAAAAACTATATTCGGAAGAAGAGTTTATGGAATAGGCGGAAATAGAGACGCCGCAAGATTATCAGGAATAAATGTAAAGAAACATATTATAGTTGTATACTCAATGGTAGGTTTACTTGCGGCAATAGCCGGTATATTATTAACAGCCAGATTAAATGCAGGTTCAGTTGCAGCTGGCCAAAATGCAGAACTAGATGCAATAGCATCCTGTGTTATAGGTGGTGCAAGCTTAAGCGGTGGTAGTGGTTCAGTAGCTGGAGCATTAATTGGTGCTCTTGTAATGGCAAGTGTAGATAATGGTATGAGTATGATGAATACACCAACGTTTTGGCAATATATTGTTAAAGGATTAATATTGTTATTTGCAGTATGGATTGATATATCATCTAAAAATAAGAAATAGTAATTAGTGAAGTTAATACTAAAAGTAAAATTAATTGTATTACAATAGCATGAAAAAATAGAAAAAAATAAATTTAAAGTATGTCCAAAAGTTTACAATGAAAACATTGACATGCAGTTATAGATATGCTAGAGTGAAATAAATGATATAGTATGTAACTGGTAGGTATGCATTAACTATACATAAATATTTATTGAAGATGTTTATGTTAGTTAATGCTTTTTTGCACGTAAAAGGCATAAGGCATCTAAAATGTGCAAAAAAGATCTCATGTAAGGAGAAGAATTATGAAAGATAATATTTTTAGTGTTTTGCAACGTGTAGGAAGATCTTTTATGCTTCCGATTGCTATTTTACCAGTAGCAGGTTTATTTTTAGGTATAGGTGAGTCGTTCACTAATAAAACAATGCTGGATACTTATGGACTTGCAGGTTTAATTGGACCTGGCACATTTGTCAATGCACTTCTTTCAGTAATGAATGATTCAGGAAACATTGTATTTGAAAATCTACCTTTAATATTCGCAATAGGTGTAGCAATAGGCATGTCTAAGAAGGAAAGAGAAGTTGCAGCGTTAGCAGCAGGAATTGCATTTCTTATAATGAATGCATCAATTGGTGCCATGATTAAAATTCATGGTGGAACAGAGGCTCTTTTAACTGGTGCATCAACTTCAGTACTTGGAATTACTTCATTACAAATGGGGGTTTTTGGTGGGATTATAGTGGGGCTTGGTACAGCAGAATTACATAATAAGTTTTATAAAATTGAATTACCGCAAGTATTATCATTTTTTGGTGGAAGTAGATTTGTTCCAATTATAAGTTCAATTGTTTATTTAATAGTTGGAATTTTAATGTTCTATATTTGGCCCCCAGTTCAGGCTGGTATTTACAAAATTGGAGATCTAGTACTTGCATCAAGTTATGCAGGAACATGGGTTTACGGATTGATGGAACGTTTATTAATACCGTTTGGCCTTCACCACGTATTTTATTTACCATTCTGGCAGACAGCCGTTGGAGGTACAGCTGAAGTAGGTGGAAAAGTTATTGAAGGTGCCCAAAATATTTTTTTTGCAGAACTTGGAACTCCAGGAATAACACATTTTAGTGTTTCTGCAACAAGGTTTATGTCAGGTAAATTTCCGCTTATGATATTTGGTTTGCCAGGAGCAGCGCTAGCTATGTATCAATGTGCTAAACCTGAAAAGAGAAAAGTGGTAGGTGGATTATTATTATCAGCAGCATTAACTTCAATGCTTACTGGTATAACAGAACCAATTGAATACACATTTCTATTCGTAGCACCAGCATTATATGTGGTGCACTGTGCGCTTGCGGGACTTGCTTATATGCTAATGCACATTCTAGGTGTTGGAGTAGGTATGACTTTTTCTGGTGGATTTATTGATCTATTCTTATTTGGTATTTTACAAGGAAATGCTAAAACAAGCTGGATATGGATTGTAGTTGTAGGAATTATATATTTTGTAGTATACTATTTATTATTCACTTTCTTAATTAGGAAATTTAATCTAAAGACTCCAGGCCGCGAAGATTCTGATGAAGTTAAACTTTATACCCGAAGGGATGTAGAAGAAAGAAAGAATGCTCAAAATGAAGAAGCAGATGAACTTTCAGCTATGATATGCAGAGGTCTTGGAGGAAAGAAAAATATTTCTGATGTTGACTGCTGTGTAACTAGATTGAGGTGTACAATACACAACGCCGAATTGGTAAATGAAGATTTATTAAAGCAAACTGGAGCATCAGGAGTGTTTCACAGAGGGTCAGGTGTTCAAATAATGTATGGACCAAGAGTAACGGTTATAAAATCAAATTTAGAAGATTATTTGAATGGAGCACAAGATGAGGAAGTTACTAGCCATACAGTAATAGAAAAAGAATCAGAAAAAAATATTGATAAAGATATTAAAAAACAAATTCAAGGAAAAATTATAAGTACAATAATTTTAAATAGCCCATTAACAGGTGAAACAAAAGATTTATCTGAAGTACCAGATGAGGTATTTGCAAGCAAGATAATGGGAGATGGGGCTGCGATTGTTCCAAGTGAAGGAAATGTCATAGCTCCAGCAGATGGAGTGATAAGTTTTGTATTCCCATCAAAACATGCAGTGGGGTTAACAACAACTGATGGACTTGAACTACTCATTCACATAGGAATAGATACAGTAAAGCTTGATGCAAAGGCCTTTGAAACTTATGTGGAAGAGGGAGATCAAGTAAAAGCTGGGGATAAAATATTAAGTTTTGATTTAGAATTTATAAAAAATAATGCACCGTCTATTGCATCACCATGCATTTGCACTGCATTAAATAACAATCAAAAAGTGCGTTTGTTAAAAACTGGTAACATTAGAGCAGGAGAAGCTTTAATTGCAGTTGATATATTTAAATAATAAATAAAAAAGGGGAGGCATAAAATGTTCAGAGTGATAAAAGCACTAAATCATAACGGTGTGCTCGCTATAAACATGGATAACTATAAAGAGTATATCTTGCTCGGAAAAGGTATAGGTTTTGGGAAAAAGGTCAATGAACGTATTGAAGCTCCAGAAAATGCACATATATATCTTTTGCAGCAGGAAACTGAAAGAGGACTTACGAAAGAGATAATAAATAATATAGAGCCTCAGATCTTAGAAATTGCGAATAATATCATTATGGAAGCAGAAAAGAAATTTCAAAAAGTAGACGTGAATATTTTATGCCCACTTGCAGATCACATTGCATTTGCAGTAAAAAGAATAAAAAATAATGAACAAATTAGTAATCCGTTAGCGCAAGATATTAGAGCTTTATTTCCAGAAGAATATGAGGTGGCATGTAAAGGAAAGGATATCATCAAAGAGATAGAAGGAATTGAAATAAATGAAGATGAGATCAGCTATATAGCAATTCATATTCATTCAAGTTTGGGAAATGAAAAAGTATCACAAGCAATGGAAATAGCAACGTTAGTTAGGTCATGTATTACGTCCATTGAAGAGAGTACAGGAAAGAAAATAGATATAGAATCATTATCCTATAATCGTCTTATGAACCATATCAAATACATGGCGGCAAGGATGTTAAAAGGAGAAACAATAAAGCTTGATATGAATGATTACATTAGTGAAAGATTTCCAAAATCATTTGAAATTGCTGAAGGAATATGCAAAAAATTAGGTAAGGAATTAAAAAGAGAAATCAAAGCTGTTGAAATTGGATACCTTGCAATGCATATTGAAAGAGTATTTGCAGATGAATTAGAGCAATAAAGAGTGGAGTAGTTTGTGGCTATTCTTCACTACTAAAGCTAAAACCCATAGCAATTCAGAAATGTGTTGTTATGGGTTTTTGTGTAAGAAAGTATTCTTTATAATATATCTAATATCTCTACTGTGTATTTTTCACCAGGAGCTTCAACTTCAACTACATCATGAATACTCTTACCGAATAACGCTTTTCCTAAATCTGATTCTATACTTATAAGCATATTTTCAGGGTCTAAATCCATAGTTGTTACTAAAGTAACAACAGCTTCATCGTCATCTTCTATAAATTTAATTTTAGCCTTACTGTTAATTCCTAGCACAGATTTATCCACATGTTCATCATCTATTACAGTTGCTGTTGAAATCATAGTCATTAAATATTGAATTCTGTTATCATTTTCTCTATAATTTGCACAAGCTTCTTTATATTCTGCATTTTCAGATCTATCACCATGGGCAGCAGCTATTAATTTTTCTTTTGCTATTTCAGCTCTTTTTACGGTTAATCTATATTCTAATTCTTCTTCTAATTTGTTCATATTCTCTTTTGTAAGTGTATTATGCATAGAAAATTCCCCCTAAAATATATTATGTTAATATTATATAATATATATAGAAAAATAAAAGGTACTTTTAAATATTATGATAAATCGCATTAAAAATATGATGTTAGATGTGGTTGTTATTTTTTGATCGTGCCTGATATATTAGGAGATGAAAAGTGAGAGAAAATATTAAATTGAGATGCCCTGAATATTTTAAGGAATTCAGGTGCATTGGTGGAATGTGCGAAGACAATTGCTGTGGTGGATGGGATATACACATTGATAAAACAACTTTTGAACAATATAAGAAAATACAGGACAAAAGAACCAATAAATATGTTAATAAAAATATATTTATTAGAGATAATTGCAAAAATATTAATATTGATTACGGTCAGATAAAATTGAAAGATAATAAGTGTCCATTTTTAGATAAAGACAGATATTGTTCTATTCAGTTAAAATTAGGAGAAGAATATTTATCAAATGTCTGTGCCTCTTTTCCAAGAGTCATAAATAAAATAGATGATTATTATGAAACGTCTCTTGATATTTCATGTATAGAAGCTGCAAAAATTATACTTTTAAAAAGAGATGGAATAGAGTTTGAGGAAGCTGAAGATACTTTAGGAAAGTATGCAATATCAGCAAGTATTATTACTGATGATAAGGCCATTAAAGATACAAATCTTAAATATATAAAAGAGATAAGAGACATTAGTATAAAAATAATAAAAAATAGAAAATTTGAATTAAGTGAAAGATTATATATTCTTGGCAGCTTTTTAGAAATTATAAGAAAGGAATTATGTTATGACTATAATAATGTAGCTCAATTTATAAATAGATATAAGATAGATTCTTTTGGCGGGGAATTTAAAAGAAATAAAATAAATTATATGCTTCAATTATCATTTTTTAGGGATATGCTAGAAAAACTAGATATAATTGAAGGTAATTATAGTGATTATTTCAAAGAAAGAATGAAAGAAGTTATGCTTGGATTTAGATTTAATGAGGATGAAAGCTTAATGGAAAACTCAGATGTTTTTCTAAAAGCTTATGATATATGTGAAGAAAATATCTTTAGAAATTATAGTTACATTTTTGAAAATTATTTAGTTAATCACATGTTTAAAGAACTTTTTCCGTTTTCAGAAAGTGATATATTAATAAATGACTATATTATGATGCTAATTAGATTTTCATATATAAGATTTTATATTGTAGGACAGTATATTTACAAAGGGACAATTTCAATAGATGATATAATAAGGTTTATTCAATCCTTAACAAAAGAAATTGAACATGATAAGACTTATTTAAGTGATATTCTTCAATACGTAAAGGAAAATGAATTAGATAATAGAAGATTTGCTACGATACTTTTATAAGTATTTTACTTTAGATATGTGAAAATAAATAGCTCGGTATATAAGCGATGTAGAATGATAAAAAATATACTTGTTATTTTTTATTGAGCTTTATTTAGTAAAAGAATGATTTGCGACAAATTGTAATTTGTACGGGAATGAGATATAATAAAGCAAAAATATTATGACAATTACAAGAAATATTGCGAGTTTAATAAGGTTATTTGTTGTTCTATTCTATATTGTGTTCATATAATATTGCAAATTGTAAGAAAATAATTTGGAGGAAAGAGCATGGGCAGAAAAGATTTTTCTAATTTAGAAGATCAAATTAGGGATACAGTTAAAAATGCATTTGATGCTATAGATTTTGCGGGAATAAAAAAAGATATTAATGACAAAACTGAAAGCACCATAAATGAAGTTAAAATAAAGATTAAAGATAAATCACATCATTTAAATAAAAAACTGAAATATAAAGTAAATGATAATTATGAAGAGTTTAATAATATAACTATAAAAGATAAGAAGACTAAAGATATGTATATAGCTAAAAGGCCTGTTGGAAGTATATCTGGTATTTTATATACCGTATTTGGAGCAATTGGAAGCGGAACTCTTGGAATTTTGTTAATTGTTTATTCAATACTTACATCAATTATGGTGGGATTCGCAACTTTTAATTATGTTAGTCTTGGAATTATGGTGGCTTTTTTTTCAGCAAGTGTAGTTTTGACCTTAAGAGGAAGATATTTGAGGAAGAGAGTGAAGCGTTTTAAGGAATACGTTACTTGTCTTGGAGGAAAATATTATTGCCCAATTGAAGAATTAGCTGAGTCAATTAGAATGAAAAATAAATTTGTTGTCAAAGATTTAAAAAAGATGATTGAATTGGATATGTTCCCACAAGCACATATAGATGATGAGCAGACTTACTTTATGTTAAATAATGAAACTTATGAAAATTATCTGAATGCTCAAAAAGTTCTGAAGGAACGCGAGGAAGAAGAACTAAGAAGAGAAAATAAATTAAAAGAAGAAATAAATAACCCAGCAAAGAAAGCGTTGAGAGATACGATTGAAATAGGAAAAAATTATATTGAAGAAATAGGAAACGTAAGTGATTGCATACAGGAGAAGGAAGTTTCAGAAAAGTTAAATAAGCTTAAAAATATTGTAAGTCAAATTTTTAGAAATATAGAGCATAATCCTCGAAAGCTGACAGAAGTTAATAAGTTTATCAATCACTATCTTCCAATGACCTTGAAATTAGTAAATGCGTATAAGGAATTAACGGAGCAGACAGTTCAAGGAGATAATATAAAAAATGCAAAAAGTGAAATAGAGAAAGCTATAGATAGCATAAATGCTGCTTTTGAAAAATTATTAGATGATTTATTTGAAGAAATTGCTTTAGATATATCTACAGATATTTCAGTTCTTGAGACACTATTTACGCAGGAAGGATTAACTAAAAAAGATTTTGAGAAGGAATAGTATACATCACTAGGAAAGAAAACAGCTAACCATGAGAAGGAGGAATTAAAAGTGAATGATGAATTTAAAGAAGATATTGAAGTTACGCCAAGCTTAACCTTTGAACCTTTTAAAGAGGAAGCACCAATTTCTAAAGTAAAGGAAGAAATAAATCAGGCAGAAGCTTTTGATGAAGGTAATTTAACAGTAGAAGAAAAAAAGATGGTAGATGAATTTGTGGAGAAAATTGATATAACTAATACAAATTCAATTTTGCAGTATGGGGTAGGAGCGCAAAAGAAGATCGCGGATTTCTCTGAGACAGCTTTAAATAATGTAAAGACTAAGGACTTAGGTGAAGTAGGAGAAATGTTATCTAACGTAGTAGTTGAATTAAAAAATTTTGATGCAGGTGAAGAGAAAAAAGGGCTCTTTGGTTTATTTAAAAAAACTTCAGAAAAAGTCTCTCATATGAGAGCAAAGTATGAGAAGGTTGAAGGGAATATAAATAAAATTTGCAGTTCACTTGAAAATCATCAAATACAACTTTTAAAAGATGTTGCAATGCTAGATAAGATGTATGAAATAAATAAAGTATATTTTAAAGAGCTTTCAATGTATATATTAGCAGGAAAGAAGAAACTTCAAAAATTAGAAAAAGAAGAACTGCCAGTTTTAGCGGAAAGAGCAAGAGTAAGTGGACTACCAGAAGATGCACAGGCAACAAATGATTTTATGTCTCTTTGCAACCGCTTTGAAAAGAAAATTCATGATTTAGAATTAACTAGAATGATTTCTCTCCAAATGGCACCTCAAATTAGATTGGTACAGAATAATGATTCTCTAATGTCTGAGAAAATACAATCTACTATCGTTAATACTATTCCACTTTGGAAGAGTCAGATTGTACTTGCCCTAGGAGTAGCACATTCTAACAATGCAGTTAAGGTTCAAAATGAAGTGACAAATATGACTAATGAACTTTTACGTAAAAATGCAGAAACTTTAAAAATGTCAACTATAGAAACTGCTAAGGAGTCTGAAAGAGGAATTGTAGATATTGAAACTCTTAAAAATACTAATGAATCATTAATTACAACTCTTGACGAAGTACTTCGAATTCAAACAGAAGGTCGAGAGAAGCGTAAGGCTGCTGAAGTAGAGTTACATAATATCGAGGAGCAGTTGAAAAATAAACTTTTAAGTATTAGGCAGCAATAAAATAATGTGGTTAGAAGTTACAAGTTACTTGAACTTCTTGACATCATGAAAATTCAGGTCTATAATTATGGAAAAGTTAAACAATAAATACGAAGATTGAGAAAAGTAAATTCTATAGCATTTAGCAGAGAACTTATCATTTGCTGGGAGATAAGATTTGTGAAAGAATTGAAAATCACTCATGAGTAGTTAGCTGAAGATATTATTATTGTGTAAGCATGACCGGTAGCAACCGTTATATTGCCTAATATTAAATAGGGGTTCCTATAGATATTTTGTTCGAGAGGTTACTTTTTTGTAACAAGTAGAGTGGTACCGCAGAGTCTTAGGCTTTGTCTCTAAAATAATAGAGACAAAGCCTTTTTTATAAAATGAAACTTTTCAGGTGGAGTTTTATACTCCAGCTGAATTTAGTTGAACTTATCCAGGAGCGTGCAGCCGTTATCTCCCACTTGAAGAAGAGTGAGTGTTACGGATGCTAGCTATCGGATAAAAAATAATATAAATAATCAGGGGGCAAAAAAGTGAGTAATTATAGTGTATATTTACCAAGTTATAGTATAGGAGAGGAGGTTTATAATGAAATTCCAAAGATCTGTGAACCTTATGGAAAGAAAGCAGTAGTTGTTGGAGGAAAAACAGCAATGGAAAAATCCAAAGAAGCCATTTTAGAAGGGGTTAAAGGTTCAAATATAGAAATAATTGATTTCGTATGGTTTGGAGGAGACTCATCATATGAAAATGTTGAAATGCTTAAGAATAATAGAGCAGTAGTGAATGCAGATATGATATTTGCAGTAGGTGGTGGAAGAAGTATTGATACAAGTAAAACAATGTGTGATCAAACTGGACAGGCATTGTTCGTATTCCCTACTATAGCTTCAAATTGTGCAGCAATAACAGCGACAACAGTAATTTACGATTGTGAACATGTATTTAAGGAATTATATTTCCCTAAAAAACCAGCTTTACATTGTTTCATAAATACAAAAATAATATCAGAAGCTCCAAGTGATTTTATTTGGGCAGGTATTGGCGATGCATTGTCTAAGGAATATGAATGTACATTTTCTTCAAGAGGAGATGAACTTGATCACACTAATCTTTTAGGCGTTGATATAAGCCGTAATTGTGTGGAACCGCTTTTGAAGTATGGTAAAAAAGCTTATGAAGATGTTAAAGCTAACAGAGTATCAAAGGAATTAGAACAAGTAATCCTTAATATAATAATCACTACGGGACTTGTATCAGTTCTTGTAATAAATGATTACAATAGCTGTCTTGCACATTCGGTATATTATGGATGTACAACATTAGAAAATATAGAAAAAAATCATTTACATGGCGAAGTAGTTTCTTATGGTGTTTTAGTCATGCTTACATGTGATAAGCAATTTGAAGAACGTGATAGAGTTTATAAATTCAATAAGAGTCTTGGACTTCCAACCTGTTTAGCGGATATTGAAGTGGAAGAAAAAGATATCAATAAAGTTCTCGACAAAGCAATGGAAACAGGGGATATAAAGCATGTACCTTATGAAATAACAAGAGAAATGATTTATAATGCAATAATGGATTTAGAAAAGGTACAATTATAAGATGTAAATATTCACATGGAAAATAATATGAAGTAGTAATAAAGCAAACTGCACTTAATAATATAAAAATACTAAAGTTTAAGTGCAGTTTTTATTATGGTTATAATTAAATTAATTATTTAAAGGATGTTTATAAATATACTATTCAAAAGTTACTATTAATTATATATAAATGATATAATTATAATAAAGAAAGAAAATATGTTGTCGATAATAGAATTAGACATTTAAGTTTAAAATGTAGAATGAAACAAGTTGTTGGACATATGTGTATTTATTATAATAAATACATAGGAAGAAATATAAAATTACATATTAACATAACTTTATGATATTTAAAGAGCGATTTTTGACTTATACATAAAGTTTATGCATTATATAAAATTTGAGTGAGGGGTAGAAGCGCTATGAATAATAACATATTATTAGAATCAGGCACTGGAGAATTAGAAATAATTGAATTTATTGTAAATGGAAATCATTATGCAATTAATGTGGTAAAGGTCAAAGAAGTTATAGAGATGCCAGGAAATTTAACTAAGTTACCGGATCCTAAGCCTGAGATAGCTGGATTAATATTATGTAGAAATGAAATTCTTACATTAATTGATTTAAAATATATTTTAACAAAACAAATAACTAAAAAGCTTGGTAATAAAGTCATAGTTTGCGAATTTAATAAAATTAAAGTTTCATTCAATATTGATGATATAGTAGGAGTTCATCGTATTAAATGGAGTGAAATTAGAAAACCTGATGATTTATCAGAGAATTCACTAGCTGTTGGGAATATACTTTTAGGTGAAAAAGTAATACTTATGCTTGACTTTGAAAAAATAGTTACAGATATTGCTCCAAGCGTTGGTATAAGTGAAGATAGAATTGTAAAAGTCGATTATAAGGATAGATCTGGAGTGAAATTAATTTTAGCCGATGATTCAGCTTTAATTAGAAAACTTTTAAAAGATACTCTTACAAAAGCAGGATTTAGAAATTTGAAAATTTTTGATGATGGTAAGCAAGCATTAGAGTTTCTTAAAGGGGTGGCAGAAGAAAAAGGAGATAATTTTACTAGTGAAGCGCAATTGCTTATTACAGATATAGAAATGCCACAAATGGATGGTCTTACACTTACAAGAAAAGTAAAAGAAGATGAAAAATTAAGAAAATTACCTGTTATAATATTCTCATCATTAATCACAGCGGAATTAAAACATAAAGGAGAATCAGTTAAAGCTGATGCGCAATTGAGTAAGCCAGAAGTAGGTGAGCTTGTTGATACAATAGATAAGCTTCTAGATATGTAAGTGAAGTTTAATTTTTGAGAATAACTGGAAATAATGTTTTATAATAAAATAAGCAAGATACAATTATATTGTTAAAGGACATGAATGAAAGTTCATGTCCTTTAATAATAAATTTTTATTAAAATAAGAGAAAAAGGTTAGTTGTAAAAAAATGGAAAGTAGTATATAATGCAAAAAGAGATTTGATAAAAAATACTATATAATTATGAATTGATTTTTTACGACTCACGAATAAGCTTAAGGGAGGGAAGTGAATTAATATTAAGTGGAAAAAATTATGATATATTAGGGGGAGAAAAATATGAGAAGCAGATTAAATAAGATGTTTATAAGATTAACGTATTTTACTTGCATCTTATGTATTATGGGGTTCATTTCATGCATCAATTCAGTAGGTGTTTTTGCAAAAGATGTACAAGAAAATGAGGTATCGAATGAAAAATATACATTAATATTGGAAGAGAGAGATGGAATTAAAGAACAGATTAATGGAGAAGATATTAAATTAAAGAATGACGCAGATAATACTAAGGGAGTTTCTTTTGACTCAAATTTATTAAAGAGTTATATAGATAAACTATCTTGTTTTGATACTAGTAAAATAGTCGAACCTCAAAATGCAAGATTAATATATGATAATAATAACTATGTAATCTCAAAAGAAGTTCTTGGAAATAAAGTTAATAAGGATATATTGTATAATAGCATAGTTAAGGCAATTGAAAATAAAGAGACAACAATAGATTTAGAAGCGAAGAGCTGTTATGAAAATCCTACACGTTTTGAAACTTCACCAGAGATTATTAATGCTAGGGATACAGCTAATAAATATTTATCTTCATGTATAACTTATAAATTTGCTGGATTAACATGGGTTTTAGATGGGACTACTATAAAGGATTGGATTAGTTTAGATGCAAATTTTCAAATTGTACTCGATGAATCAAAAGTGAAGGATTATGTGGATGCTTTAGCTAATACTTATACTACAGAGCTAGGAAATAATATAGCGGTTAGTGGTGGATATGATGGTAATAATCATGGCTGGATAATTGATAGTTCACAGGAAACTTCAGCATTGATTGATAATATAAAAAGTGGACAAACCATTACGAAGAATCCTATATATGCGCAGACATCAGCAGCAAGCTATTTTAGCAATGTAGGAGCTACTTACGTGGAGATTGATATGACAAAACAGCATTTATGGTTCTATAAGGATGGCTATCTTGTTGTGGAAGGTGATGTTGTTACAGGAAATGAAAGTAATGGTAATGCAACACCAGCAGGAGTATATAAACTATATTCTAAGTTACAGGATACTGTACTAAGAGGTGAGGATTATGCTTCACCAGTTAGTTTTTGGATGCCTTTCAATAGAAATATAGGTCTTCATGATGCGAATTGGAGAGTAGAATTTGGCGGGGAAATTTATAAGACTAGTGGCTCTCATGGATGTGTGAACCTACCATATGACGTAGCAAAGACTATATATTATAATATTAATGTAGGTACTCCTGTTATTTGCTATTACTCTTAGATTAAAGATTTTATCTTTAAATACTGATAATTTAAATTAAATATTAGAGAGAGTTTTAAGATTATTGTTTAAAACTTTCTCTTTTTTAATGGAAAAATATTATTATAAATTTTTGATAAATAAGTTTTATAAGTACGGCATAAAATTGTACGGATACAATTTACTAATTGTATTTTATATGATATTTTATAAATATTAAATTGCAAAAGAAAAGAGAGGAGGTATATTTATGAATAACAAATTTGTTTATGCTCCTGGTCCTACAAGTGTGAGAGAAAATGTAAGATTTGAAAGAGCTAAAATAACCACAAATCCAGACGTTGATGAAGAGTTTGTGGAGTTTTATAAAAATACTTGTGACAAAATTGGAAAGATAATAAATACAAAGAATCCTGTTTATATATTAAGTGGGGAAGGAATTTTAGGGTTAGAAGCAGCATGTGCATCTCTTACTGAATCTGGAGATAGGGTGCTTGTTTTAGATAATGGAATTTATGGAAGAGGTTTTATGGAATTTGTTGAAATCTATGGAGGAGAAGGGGTATATTTTTCAGATGATTACAGCAAAGCTATAGATATAGAAAAATTAAAAGGATTTTTAGAACAGGACCATAATTTTAAATATGCTACAATAGTTCATTGTGACACACCAACAGGCGTTTTAAATGATTTATCCAAGATATGCAGATTGTTAAATGAGTATGGAATTTTAACAGTTGTTGATTCTGTTTCTGCAATGGGTGGTGAAGAAATAAGAGTTGATGATTGGAAAATTGATATTGCTCTTGGTGGATCTCAAAAGGCATTTTCAGCTCCAGCTGGATTAACAATGGTTAGCATTAGTGAAAGAGCTAAGGCAGCAATGAAAAATAGAAAAACTCCTATAGTAGGTTTTTATTGCAATTTAAATATTTGGGAAAATTATTATAAGGATAAATGGTTCCCATATACAATGCCAATAAGTGATATTATGGGATTGAGTAAAGCAGCAGATAATATCTTAGAAGAAGGTATTCAAAATGTCCTTAACAGGCATGAAAAGATAGCTGATGCAACAAGAAAATCCGTGAAAGAATATGGACTTGAACTATTTTTAGATGATGGATATTCTAATACTGTTACAGCAGTTAAAATACCAGAGAGCATAGGTGCTCTAAAGCTTAAACAGTATATGTTAGAAAAATACAATACGTTAATCATAACATCCTTAAAGCCATATGATAATGAAATTTTAAGAATAGGACATATGGGGGAAAATGCACATGAAGAAAAAATAGTTTATGCATTAAATGTTATTGATAAAGGATTGAAGGAGTTAGGTTTTAAAAGTGATAAAGGATTAGTTGGATTATTTAATAAATATTTAGATAAATAATTATAGTTAAAATAGTGGAGTTACAATAAATTTGTAAAAATACATAAAGGGGGGTAGAAAGATGGAAATGAACAAAGGAAAAAGTAAATTTAAAACAAAAGATATGGTGCAGACGGCATTATTAACAGCACTAGTATTTGTAGCAACTGCATTTATAAATGTAAGGTTACCAATCGTAGCCAGCGGTGGATTAGTTCATTTAGGAACTGTAATGTTACTTATTGCAGCAATTGTTTTTGGAAAAGAAAAAGGTGCTATAGCAGGTGCAGTGGGAATGGCAATATTTGATTTATCTTCAGGCTGGGCACTTTGGGCGCCATTTACTTTTATTATAAGAGGAATTATGGGATATATGATTGGAACTATTACTTGGAGTAAAAATAAAGATGGAAATAATATTGTAACAAATATTATTGCGGGAATTTTATCAGGTATCTGGATGATAGTTGGATATTATATTACTGAAGTAATTCTTTATGGAAATTGGCTATCACCAATGGCATCAATACCAGGAAATATAGCACAAATTGTTTTAGCATTAATAATAGGCACACCAATTGCTAAGATCCTTAAAAAATACGTGAGATATTTATAAGAAAAAAGATGTTTCATAGTAGGCAGACTACTATGAAACATCTTTTTTGATTTTGTCCTATTTCATAATTTTAAAATAATGAGATAAATTATTAGTAGTATATGCCGAGAAAAAATAGTTTCGTGATAAATACTATTGACGAAATAAATATATCATACTATTATAAAATTATAGAATATTTAAGCAAGGCATATGAAACAAAATAGTCAGCGAGTGATTTGTTATTTTTTTGATAATGACTAATAAGGAGGGGATATAAGATGAATGATAACGATTTAAAAAGAATCTGTGCAAAAGAAGCAATGAAATATATAAAAAATGGTATGACGGTAGGACTTGGAGGAGGCAGAAGCATTGCCTATTTAGTAGAGTATATTAAGGCTGATAAGGATCTTAAGCTTAAAATAGTTACGCCTTCTGTAAAAACAAAAATGCTTTGCATAGAAAATGGCTTAGAAGTTCTTCATACGTCTTTTGTGGAAAAGATAGATGTTGCATTTGATGGCTGTGACCAAGTTGATGAAAATTTAAATGCAATGAAAAGTGGCGGTGGAATTCACACAAATGAAAAGTTAATTGCCAGCATGGCAGATGATTATATTCTTCTTGTGGATGAAAAAAAAGTTGAGAAAATGCTAACATTTAAATCACCTGTTGTTATAGAAATATTGAAGGATTCTTTGAAATATGTTGAAAGAAAAGTATTAGAATTAGGTGGAAAACCAGAGATTAGAAGCAGTGATATAAAAGATGGCTTTACAATAAGTGATAATGGTAATTTATTAATGAATGTATCTTTCAAAAATATAAGTGACATAAAAAAGCTTAATGATGAATTAATAAATATATGTGGAGTTATTGAAACATCTCTATTTATTAATGTTATTACTAAAGCAATAATTGCAAGCGAAAATAGTATAAGAGTGATTTCTAAAAATTAAATATATATGTTGCAATTAATTTTATGCATTTTACATCTAGATATCTACTTAGCCTATAGTAATTCCAAATGTAACATTATTATTGCAACATATATATTAAGATAAAAAATAAAATAATATGAGGTGAAGATATGAGTAAAGTGAATTGGGCAATATTGGGCCCTGGAGCAATTGCAGCAGATTTTGTAAAAGCTATTAACGAAGTTAATGGAAAGACATATGCAGTAGGAGCAAGAAATACTCAAAAAGCAAAAGATTTTGCAGATAAATATGGTATTGAAAAAGTCTATGGAAATTATGATGAAATGTTAAAAGATGATAAAATTGACGTTGTTTATATAGCAACACCTCACTGTAATCATTATGAATATATAATGAAGAGCTTACAAAATAATAAAAATGTGCTTTGTGAGAAAGCGATTACTGTAAATGGTAATCAATTAAATGAAATTGTAAATTTGGCAGAGCAAAAAAATTTAATTGTCGCAGAGGCAATGACAATCTATCATATGCCCTTATATAGAAAATTACGTAAGCTTGTTGATGATGGAAAGCTTGGAAAGATAAAAATGATACAAGTTAACTTTGGAAGTCTTAAGGAGTATGATGTTACAAATAGATTTTTTAGTCCGGATTTAGCAGGTGGAGCACTTTTAGATATAGGAACATATGCTTTATCTTTCACAAGGTTCTTCCTTTCAAGTAAGCCGGAGGAAATCTTAACAACAGTTAAAAAGTTTGAAACAGGAGTTGATGAACAGTCAGGGATAATACTTAAAAATCCTGATGATGAAATGGCTGTAATTTCATTAACTATGAGAGCTAAACAACCTAAAAGAGGAATAGTGTGTGGTGAACTCGGATATATAACTGTTGAAAATTTCCCTAGAGCAGATAAGGCTACCTTCACTTACCCTGATGGAAGGATTGAAACTATAGAAGAAGGCGATATGTCAAAAGCACTAATTTATGAAGTAGAAAATATGAACAATTATATTATTAATAAAAATAAAAATGGTACTTTAGAATTATCCATTGATGTTATGAATATAATGGATGAAATAAGAAAGCAATGGGATTTGAAATATCCTTTTGAGTAGAATGGATTATTTTCATATGTCTTAAAGGAGTATTTTTAAAGGTGAAAAAAGTAGAAAAAAGTGTATTAGATAAAATTCTATCTGTTTATAATGAGCTATATGAAGCGGAAAAGAAGATTGCAGATTATGTTATAAACCAAAAGGAAGAAGTAATTGAGATGACAGTTTCAGAATTAGCAGCTCAAAGTAACGTTAGTGAAGCCACCATAGTTAGATTTTGCAAGAAATGTGGCATGAAAGGTTTTTATGATTTAAAGATAAATATAGCTAAAGATATGGTGAAATTAAAAGATAGCACTGTGTCTAATAAATTAGACTCTAATAATATAGCGCAATCTCTTCAAAACATCTTAGCTAATAAGATTGAAGAGTTAAAACAAACTATTTCAATGATGGATGAAAAGGAAATTAAAAAAATACTGGATATTATTAAAAATGCAAGAATTGTTCAATTTGCAGCAGTGGGAAATACAATACCTGTTGCAATGGATGGAACATATAAATTCAATCAACTAGGAATATGTTCTGTAACTAATACAATATGGGAAACCCAGCTTGCGTTTACATATACCCTGACAAAAGATGATGTAGTTATAGCAATATCAAATTCGGGATCATCAAAAAAACTTGTGACTTTATTGGAGATTGCAAATGAAAGAGGAGCAACAACCATATCCATTACAAATCATGAGAATTCTCCAGTAGCTAATGAAAGCAAGTATCATATAAATACATCTACTAGAGAAAAATTATTTTTAGATGAATTTAGCTTTTCAAGAGTATCTGCAATGGTTGTAGTAGAAGTTTTATATTTACTCTTAACTCAAGATAAAAAAGATTCATATAATTGGATTAGTCAACATGAACAATCTATAGCAGATGCTAAAGTATAAAGTGAAACTTGGCTTCAGGGAGTTTTCTAGGTGCCCCTTGAGGGTAAATCTTCAACTGAAGGTTAGTTGAACTTATTTAGGGTCGTCACACTGTTATCTTTCGATTTAGAAGATGGGAATATTACGGTGGCTAGACATCAAATAAAAGAGAGGATGAGGAAAATGAAAAATATAAACCTTGGAAAATGTGGAATTGAGGCTTCAGAAATTGGACTTGGATGCATGAGAATGGCTGGCATTGAAAAAGGAGAGGCAGAAAAAGTAATTAAAACATCTTTAAATGAAGGAATTAACTTTTTTGACCATGCAGATATATATGGAGGCGGAAAATCAGAAGAAGTTTTTTCAGAAGCAATTGATATGAATTCATCAATTAGAGAGAAAATGATTATTCAAACTAAATGCTCTATAGTTCCTGGTGTAATGTATGACTTTTCAAAAGATCATATTTTGAATTCTGTAGATGGAAGTTTAAAAAGATTAAAAACAGATTATGTAGATATATTATTGCTTCACCGTCCAGATACACTTATGGAACCCGAAGAAGTTGCAGAAGCTTTTTCAAAATTACACAATACTGGAAAGGTAAAATATTTTGGGGTTAGCAATCATACTCCAATGCAAATAGAACTGCTTAATAAATATTTAGATAATAAGATAATTATTAATCAGCTGCAATTTAGTATAATGCACACTGGAATGATAGATTCAGGATTAAATATGAATATAAAAAATGATGCTTCAATAGATATGGATGGAGGAGTACTAGAATATTGCCGTCTTAAAGATGTAACTATTCAAGCTTGGTCTCCATATCAATATGGATTTTTTGAAGGTGTATTTTTAGATAATGATAAATTCCCAGAGTTAAATAAGAAGATTAATGAAATTGCAGAAAAAAAGGGAGTAACTAATACTGCAATAGCAACTGCGTGGATACTAAGACATCCAGCAAAAATACAAACCATTGCGGGTTCAATGAATTCTAATCGTATTAAAGAAATATGTAAGGCATCAAATATAACTTTGACAAGACAAGAATGGTATGAAATTTATTTAGCAGCAGGAAATAAACTACCATAAGTTAAAATTAATGCTGACCAAGGGTGAAATTAAATTTTACTTTTGGTCAGTTTATTTTTTGCAAAATATTTGTAATGAAATTAAAGGAACAGCGTATTAGTATATGTAAGTAAAAGTGGATATGTTAGATGTTATAGATTGCAGTAAGTTAAGTGGTTATACTTGTTTTGATATTAAGTTGCCTTCTTATTTACCAGAAGGATATACATTTGAAAAAGCCAGCTTCTATAAAGACAAGTCAGGTAATGTAAAAGATAGCAAATATGCAGATTTATATATTTCCAAAAACCTATATAGGTGAGATTTGGTATACAAACCAGCATAATTGTGAAAAAATTAAAGTATTGAAAAAATTTTGCATATAATTTTAACTTAAAAGTAATCGAGCATATAAATATATATATTAATGAAAAAGCTTGTAATGGAATGGCTTATATAGCGTATTAATATATGAAAGTAGCTTAGCTAAGCGTATAGGTGCTACAGGGAGGAGATTAAAAAGTGAATCCAGTTACAACAATTAACTTTTTGCAAAAAGAAAAAAATATATATAACAGCATGAATGAAAAAGAAGGGTTTGCAGAGATTTTTGAACTTTATTATAAAAGACTGTATAACTACACTTACTATAGAGTTAATTCTCACGAGGCGGCAGAAGACATAACAATTCAAGTATTTGAAAAGGTAATGATAAAGTTTCATACTTATATAAACGAAAAATCAAAATTTGAAGTTTGGATATTTACTATTGCTAGAAATACTATAAATGATTATTTTAGAAAACAAAAGAGGCATAAAATTATATCTATTGATAATATTATTAACTTAATATCAAGAGATAAAGGACCAGAAGACTTAATGCTTAAAAGAGAAAGGAATAATAACTTGATGGATGCTTTAAGTATTTTAGATGCTAAGGAACGTAATATTGTTGCATATAAATTTGGTGCGAATCTAAAGAATGTTGAAATTGCAAAAATATTAAAAATAAGTGAAAGCAATGTAGGAGTAAAGCTCCATCGAATCATGAAAAAGCTAAAGAGTGAAATGGAAAAGGAGGGTAAATAAGTGAAACATTATGGAACTTATGAAATTAAAGGAAATTTTATAGAAGGTATAGATGAGGAATTTAAGGATTTAGCCGTAGGTTTGAGTAAAATAGATTTTAGCAAGGAAAGCAATAAAGATTTTATATTTAATACAACTATAAAAAAAATTAGTAATAAGAGAAATAATAATGTTAATAAAATAAAGAAAACAGGTATAGCAGTTGCATCATTACTAATTATATCAACAATATTAGCTCAAACAACCTTTGCGAAAGAAGTGGTGGATAATATTATTAAGACTATATCTTTAGGTCACTTTTCAGCAATACAATATAATGATAGTAAGGAGGAAGAGTATATTCTACCTAATAGTCTCAAAGGAAAGATTTTTGATAAGAATGGAAATGTCCTTGAAAAGATCACAAAAGATATTGATGGGATATACACAAAAGACGGGGAGAAAATTGCTACATGGAATGCTGCTGATGGCAGTGTGACTACAGAAAAACAAGCAAAAGAGGAGAAAGAAAAAGCTAAAGAAAATACATTAACTGTTATAGATAGCAGTAAAGTAAATGGCTATACTCACTTTGAGGTTAAGCTGCCTTCGTATTTACCAGATGGATATAAATTTGAAAAAGCAGAATTCTATAAGGACAGTGATGAATATGCAACCTTGTATTTTAAAAATAAAGAAACAGGGAAAGAGATTTATATGCAGCAAAGATTTGCATGTGAAGATACAAAAGCAACACTTGCAACTGATGGTGATATAGAAAATATTAAAATTAATGGTGTAGATGCTATCTTAGAAGATGAACATAATATTGATTGGGAAGTGAATAATGTAGTATATTTTCTAAACAGCGGGAAGGACTTAAGTAAAGATGAAACTATAAAAATTGCAGAATCAATAAAATAAAAAGAATTTTATTTTATTGAAATCAAGGCATAGTTAGATGGGTTTGTATGTTCTTGGAAAGAACTTGCAAACTCATCTTAATGTTTAGAAAAGGAGAAAACATACAAGAAGGTGTATTCTTAGAACTACAATAATCTTGATTATGGAGGAATATGAATTGTGAAAAAATTAATAATAATCCTATTGCTAATCTGCGTAGCAATAATGGGAGTTCATCTTATTTATGATAAAACAGTAGATGGCACAGTATATAATAATACTGATGTAAAATCCAATGACTATTTAATTTTAGTAAATAGAACTCATATATTAAATAGCGATTATACACCTGCAAACTTGATAAAACCTAACGTTAGATTTGTATCTAGTTCAGCAGATGAGGAGAGGATGATGCAGGGAAATGCTGCTAAAGCATTAGAAGAATTATTTAAGGCTGCTGGTAAGGAAAATATAAATTTATATGGTGTATCAGCCTATAGGTCTTATGAATCACAAAAACAAGTTTATGAGCAAAGAATAAAGAAAGTTGGAAAAAAGCAGGCAGATGAATATGTGGCACAACCAGGTACAAGTGAACATCAAACTGGATTTGCAATTGATGTAACGAATGAGCAAGGTGCAGAAAACAAGCTTAAAATAGATTTTGGAGAAACTAAAGAAGGTAAATGGTTAAAATCTCATGCTCAAGATTATGGCTTTATTATGAGATATCCT